>SLRI01000312.1 GCA_007131045.1 Rhodospirillales bacterium | reverse complement strand
TGAGCGTCGCCGCCACCGGCATGATGGCCCAGCAGCTGCATGTCGAGGTGATCTCCAACAACATCGCCAACATGACGACGACGGGCTTCAAGCGGATGCGCCCGGAGTTCCAGGACCTGCTCTACCAGAGCCAGCGGCGGATCGGCGCCGCCTCGTCGGAGGACGGCACGATCATCCCGGCCGGCGTCCAGCTCGGCCTCGGCGTCAAGACCGCCTCGGTCTACCGGGTCATGGAGCAGGGCAACCTCGTCAACACCGAAAACCGGCTCGATCTCGCGGTCCAGGGCTCCGGCTATTTCGTGATCGAGCTGCCGACGGGCGAGCTCGGCTACACCCGTTCCGGCAATTTCCAGCTCAGCCCGGACGGCGACATCGTCACTGCCGACGGCTACCTCGTCTCGCCCGGCATCGCCGTGCCCGAGGATGCGATCGAGATCGCCATCAACCCCGAGGGCATGGTCGCGGCCAAGATCCAGGGCGAGGTCGCGATGCGGGTTCTGGGTCAGCTCGAGCTCGCCACCTTCGTCAACCCGGTGGGGCTCGAAGCCCTGGGCGACAACCTCCTGCTCGAGACCGAGGCCTCGGGCCCGGCGGCGCTCGGCCCGCCCGGCAGCGTCGGCTACGGCAGCGTGCTGCAGGGCTTTCTCGAAAGCTCGAACGTCAACCCGGTGCAGGAGATCACCAGCCTGATCACCGCCCAGCGCGCCTACGACATGAACTCCAAGGTCATCTCCGCATCCGACGAGATGATGATGACCGTAACGCAGCTCCGGTGACCGGCATGATCTCTTCGTTTCTTCGTCCGGCGCTGGGTTTGCTGCTCCTCGGCCTGGTCGGGCTGGGACTGCCGGGAACGGCGCGGGCCGGCCTCTGGCTCGCCCCGGGCGAGCCGCTCGGCGAGGCCCATCTCTCGGCCCTCATCGAGCCTGCACTGCCGCCGGGCGAGCGGTTCGAGGTGAGCTTCAGCCATCCCGCTCTGCCGCTCTTCAACCCGGCGACCACCGATGCCTTCCTGCAGCTTCTGGAGCTCCGTCTCGATCCCCGCACCGAGCGGTTCTCGGGCGCCTTCCTGGTCCGTCTCGAGAGCGGCGAGGAGCGGGTGCTCGGGCTGGCCGGCCGGGCCCAGGCCATGGTCGAGATCCTGGTGCCGGCCCGCACCGTTGCCGCCGGCGAGCGCTTGAGCGCCGACCTCCTGGCGCCGCTGGTCGTGGCCGAGCGCCAGCTCCGGGCGGACACGCTGGTCGATCCCCTCGAGCTCGAGGATGTCGAGGCACGGCGCCGGTTGTTGCCCGGCCGGCCGGTGCGGCGGGGCGATGTCCGGGCGCCGCAGCTGGTGCGGCGCGGTGCCACGGTGGAGGTGGTCTATCGCGCCCCCGGGATCGAGCTCGTCACCATGGGCCGGGCGCTCGAGGACGGCAGTCGCGGCAGCGTCGTGGGGGTCGCCAATCTGGATAGCGGCCAACGGCTCGCGGGTCTGGTCACCGGTGCCGGCCGGGTCACCGTCAGCGGCCCGCGGCGGGTGGTCCGATGAGGCGGCCGGTGCGGCTGGCCGTCCTACTCGCCCTCGTCCTGCTCGGGGCCTGCAACACGCTGGAGCGGCTGGAGAACGTCGGCAAGCCGCCACCCTTGCGGCCGGTCGAGAACCCGGTCGAGCGGCACGGCTACCAGCCCGTCTCGATCCCGATGCCGCCACCCGAGGAGCCCAGGAGTGCGGGTGCGAATTCGCTCTGGCGCGAGGGTGCCAGGGGCTTTTTCCGCGATCAGCGGGCGCGCCGGGTGGGCGATCTCTTGACCGTCAGTGTCACCGTCGACGACCGGGCGACCCTCTCCAACGAGAGCGCGCGCTCCAGGCGGAATTCCGACGATCTCGGCATTCCGAACTTCCTCGGCCTCGAGAGCAAGCTCGACAAGGTGCTGCCCAGTGCTGTCAACCCGGGCTCGCTGGTGGGGGCTTCGAGCGACATGTCGAACCAGGGCCGCGGCAATGTCCGCCGCCAGGAGAGCATCGCCTTCAACATTGCCGCCACCATCGTCCAGGTGCTGCCCAACGGCAACATGGTGATCGACGGCCGCCAAGAGATCCGGGTCAATTTCGAGGTGCGCGAGATCGGCATCGCCGGCATCGTTCGGCCCGAGGACATCACGCCGAACAACACGATCAGTCACGAGAAGATCGCCGAGCTCCGTGTCGCCTATGGCGGCCGCGGCCAGATCACCGACGTCCAGCAACCCCGCTATGGCGCCCAGATCCTCGACATCATCCTGCCGTATTAGGTGGCAGCAACCGGCGTCGGAACGCCGGCGACAACCCCCGCGTCAGCCGCGACGGCAACGAGCCGCGGCGCCACCGGGCTCAGTGGCTGGTTCCTTCGGCGAAGGTGATCTTGTTCCAGACGTTGTACTTGCCCGACGGCTTCTTCATCGGCAGGCGGCGCACCTCCTCGAGGGAGGCGGCGTCGTAGACGATGACGGCTCCCTCGTCCTCCCAGATCGAGACCAACGCGTGGCGGCCGTCCTTGGTGAACTCGGTATGCGCCACCGTGGCACCGGGTTCCGGGCGAAGCGTGCGGACGATCTCGAGGCTTTCCTTGTCGATGATGTGCATGACGTCCTTGTTGGGGCCGAAGAAGACGTCGGCCCAGGCATACGGCGTGGTCGCGTGGCTGCGCATGAAGAAGCCGGGGCCCAGGGTCTCGATCTCCTGCAGCGTCTGCCAGGTGCCCATGTCGATCACGCTGATCGTGTTCGACTGCAGATGCGGGGTCGCCATCACCATCGTCTGGCCCCGGGGCCAGGTGATGCCGGAGCCCAGATGCGGCATGCCGGGCAGGTCGATATCGGCGATCTTGCGGCCGATCACGAGGTCGATCACCTGCCCGCTCTCGGTCTCGCGCGAGGCACCGATCAGGTGCTCGTAGTCCTGGTCGAAGAAGAAGTCGTCGAGGATGTCGGCGAGCCTGATCCGGCGGATCGGGAACGGATCCTCGACCTTCGGCGGCCCCTCGATCCGATGGTCGTGGACGAAGCCGAAGAATGGCGGATTGGCGCCGTAGAAGATCTCCCAGAGCTCGGGAATGTCCTTCAAGGCCAGGATGAAGCTCTCGCGCGGCGGCGCCTGATAGACGGCGGAGACCCTGGACGGCGTGCCGTCGCGGCCCTCGACGTCGATAACCAGGGCGACGGTGAGGTCCAGGGCGTCGAGGATGGTCAGTGTCATCGGCAGGTAGTTGGCGACGGCCAGCCACCTGCCGTCGTGGCTGATGGCGATGTTGCGCGAATTGAGCCCGGCGCGGACCCGGCCGATCTCGGCCAGGGACCAGATGTCGTATTTCTGCACCCAGCCGTCCCGCGACATGACGAAGACGTAGCGGCCGTCGGGCGAGAACTTGGGGCCGCCGTGCACGGCATAAGGCGTGGCGAAGCGGTCGAGGACGTCGAACGTGTCGCCGTCGAGGACCGAGACGTGGTTGTCGCCGGTCTCGACGACCAGCGTGATGTTCATCGGATCGGCCGCGAACACCGGGGTGGCCGCGGGCGTATGGTCGACCCGCATCTCGCGGGTGGCGGCGATGTCCAGGGCCGTCCAGACCGGCGGCTCGGCCAAGGGCTCGGCGAGATAGGCGGCGACCGCCGTGATCTCGTCGGCGCTCAGGAAATCGGCGAAGCCCGGCATCTGGGTGGCGATACGGCCTTCGGCGATCACCGCCTCGAGCCTCGGCCCGAACATCCGCCCCAGCGTCTCGGGGATCAGCGCCGGGCCGGTGCCGCCGAGCCGGGTCTCGGCGTGGCAGACGGCGCAGTGCCGGGTGTAAAGATCGCGGGCATCGGGTTCGGCCATCGCCGGCCCGGCTAGGATCAACGAGCCGAGGACGGCAGCGGTGTGGCGCATGGCGGCTCCTTCAGGGTTTCACCACGAGCCGGCCGATCATGGTGTGGGTTTCCCAGTGCGGGCCGCAGAGATAGACGTGGTCGCCGGGCGTCTCGATCGTCATCTCGACGACCTCCTCGGGAAACAGTCGCTCGGATTCCGGCTGGCCCAGGGCCCGGAACCAGACGCTGTGGCTGGTCCGCCGCTCGACATTGACCCAGCGCACAGGCGTCCCGGCCTCGATCTCGAGCTCGACCGGGCAAAAGACGTTGCGGTACATCGTGACGACGGGCAGCGGCTCCTCGGCCGAGGGCTTGCCGAACATCGCCACGTACTGCTCTTCGGCCTCGGCACAGATCCTTTCGATCCGCTCGTCCACCTCGGGCGGGGCGACGTCCTGGGCCGCCACCCCCGGCGTCGTCGCGGCAACGGTCAGGGCGACAGCGGCTATCGACAAGACGCGCATCGCGCTGCTCCTCAGGGCTTGACCACGTTGATCTCGGCATCCGCGTCGTCGAGGCCCATGGTGAACTCGAGCGAGACGTGGTGGAAGCGGGCGGTCGTGTAGTCGTCGTGGATCGCGAAGCCCACGGTGTAGGTCCGGCCGGGCTCCAGTGCGACGTTACCCCGGCCTTCCGACATCAGCGGCCGGCTGAGGATCGCGGTCCAGGTCTCGCCGTTCAGGACCACCGAGGCCGCCATCGGCCCGCCGTCCTCGACCCGCTGCTCGAGGATGTGGTCGTTGTCGAAGCTGCCGTCGGCGTCGGCGCGCAGCAGGTCCATGAAGACCCCGGCCTCCAGCAGCTCGGCGATCTCGTCCTCGCCCCGGAGGTGGGCCCAGCCGCCGCGTGGCGCGTCGCCTCGGCCGGCGATCTCGATCTCGCTGCGCGATTCGGCGAGATACTTGGTCACCCCTTTTTCGAGGTCGAGCCGGCCGGTCGGGAAGTCACCGAGCGCTGCCATGTCCGGGGCGTCCGGCATGTAGCGGTTGTCGTGGTGGCAGGTCGCCCAGCAGCCGGCCTGATCGACGTATTCGATACCGGTGCCCGCGATCATCATCGCGACCTTGACCGGATTGTCGGGGTCCATCTTGCCGCCGTCGACGAAGGGGGCGGGGGTGTGCGGCGCGTTCGGCCATTCGAGGCGCAGATAGAGGTTGTCGTCGTCGTGCGCCGCCTGCAGCAGGACGTCGATGACCGGCCGCTTGTCGGGGATCGGTGTCGGCTCGAGGTCGCCGCCGCGGACGATGTTCTGGCCGATCTGCGGCAGTTCGGCCGCATGGCAGGTGGCACAGCGGTCGCCGCCCCGCGTGAACGGCCGGGCACCGCCGTGGTCGCGGCCGTTCTGTACCCATTCGAACGAAGCCTGGCCGGGGTAGAAGAGGGTAACCTGGCGGGGCTGCACGGCACTCCAGTCGATACCGGCGGCGACATCGTCGGCGACGGTGTCCGTTGGCGCCTCGGCCGCTTCGGTCACGGGCTCATCGAGTGCCGCGAGCCTGGCCTGCTCCTCGGCGCGCGCGGCCTCGACGGCAGCGGCGATCCGCGCGGCCGTCGCTGCCTCGGCAGCACGGGCCTCGGCTGCGGCCTGCTCGGCCGCCTCGGCTTCCAACGCCTCGACCCGGGCGAGGCTCTCGGTGAACGCCACCGGCACCGCCCGGATATGCGCCTCGAGCGGTGCTTCCAGCGCCTCCAGTTCCTCGTCGGTCAGCTGGTCGCGCACGTCCTTGTGGGCGATGCCCTTGTGGCAGTCGATGCAGGTATTGCCCTGTTGCATCGCATTGAGGTGCTGCCGCCGGGCGCGCGGTGCCTGGAACTCGGGCATCATCGAGGCGAAATCGTGGCAGTTGCGGCACTCGCGGGAATCCGTCCGCTTCATCGACTGCCAGACATTGGTCGCCATGCGCAGCCTGTGCTCCTCGAACTTCTCCGGCGTGTTGATGGTGCCCAGCGCCTTGTGGTAGAGTTCGCGGGTCGCCTCGACCTTGCGCACCATCTTGTGGATCCAAGGATCGGGCACGTGGCAGTCCGCGCAAGTCGCCCCGACCCCGGTCGCGTTTCGATAGTGGATGGTATCGCGGTACTCGACATAGACGTTGTCGTACATCTCGTGACACGAGATGCAGAACGCCATTTCGTTGGTGGCGACCACAGCGGTATTGAAACCGCCCCAGAAGATGATGCCGGCTGCGAACAAGAGCCCGCCGCCGACGATCGGGATGCCGAAGAGGGTGAAGCCGCGCCAGCCGCTGCGCTTCTTCCGTGTTTCTTGCTCGGCTTCGCTCATCGGCTTCGCCCCTCGTCGTCGGTGGCTGCGGAGATCTCGTGCCGTTCGGGCCAGGCGGGCCTGCCCCCGCCTGTTGCCCGAAGTCGGGCGGTCAGGTGACGTGGTTCGACCGGTTGTGGACGTTGAACTTGCCGGTCGGCGCGAAGAGGCCCTTGATGCGCGCCTTCTCCTCCAGCGTCTGGGCGTCGTAGACCACGATCTCACCGTTGTCGGTCAGCGAGTCGGTGCGGTTCCAGACCGAGACCCAGACCTCGCTGCCGTCCTGGTTGAACTCGAAATGGACGGCGACGTAGCCCTCGGTATCGGTGACCTGGATGGTCTCGACCACCTCGCCGGTTTCCTTCGAGATCACCTTGATCGACTGCTGGATCTCCGGCTCGGGGTGCAGCGTCTGGTCGGCCCAGACATAGTCGCTGGTCGGATGGGTGCGGATGAAGAGCCCCGGCCCGTCGGTCTCGACCTCGTAGCAAATCTGCCAAGCCTGGTCGGGATGACCTTGCGGATCGTTGCCCCAGACGGTGACTGTGCCGACACCGAGATGGGTGGTCCCGCCTACCGGGCCGCAGTTCGGATCGATCCAGTTCGCGCCTGGCCCCGGATGCGGCAGGGCGGCGGTGTCGATCAAGGCCTCGAGCTTGCGCGTCTCGGTGTCGACCACGACCATCTGGTTCGAGGCGTTGGCCGCGATCTGGAAATAGCGGCCGGTGGGGTCGAAGAACCCGTCGTGGAGATACTTCGAGGTGTCGATCTGCTCGATCCGCAGATTGTCGATATCCGAGTAGTCGACCTGCCACATCTGGCCGAGCTCCTTGGCCGAGACCAGCCAGGATGTCTCGTTCGGGGTGGTGTAGACGGCGGCGACCCGCGATTCCTCGACATACTCGCCGTCGATGTTGATCCCGCGGGTGGAGACCACCTTCAGAGGATCCATGGTCAATGCGTCGACGATGACGAAATGCGGTGGCCAATAGCCGCCGCCGAGCACGTACTTGCCGTCGCCGGAGACGGCGACGTCGCGGGCGTCGTAGGCGATATAGACCTCGGCGACCAACATGTCCTCCGGGTTCTGCCAGAGGTCGATCTTGGTCATCTTGCCGTCGCGACCCATGGTGTACCAGAAGCGGCCCGGGTTCTCGGGCTCGTCAATCTTGTGGTGCTCCGACGCCTTCATCACGTGGACCGCGTAGCCGGTCGGGATGTGGGTGAGCACTTCCTTGGTGTCGCCGTCGATGATCGCGACCGTGCCGACGTCACGCTCGATCGCAACGAAGAAGTTCTCCCAGTTGCGCCCGTGCAGCGGCTCGGTCGGGTAGTCCTCGGGCTCGATGAAGATCTCGCGGGTCTCCTTCATCTGGGCGAGCGACATCTCGGGCGGCTTCGGCGGCTCCATCATGATGTAGGTGGAAAGGTCGCGGATCTCGTCCGCGGTCAGGATGCCGTCGAAATTGTTCATCCCGCCTTCGGTGCCCCAGGTGATGATCCGCTCGAGCCGGGCCTGGCCCAGGGCGAGCGTGCCGCCCTCGGTCACCGTCCCGTCGTCGGCCACCTGGCGCCAGCGCGGCTCGAGGTTGCCGCCGGTCGCCCCCTTGCGCAGGACCCCGTGGCAGCCGGCGCATTGCTGGAAATAGACCATCTTCGAATGTTCGAAGGCCTCGGGACTGAGCGTCGGCTCGTCTTGGCCCATGGCCGGCAGGGCGACGCCCGCCATGAGCGCCGCGAACCCGGCGCCGAGCACAGCCGTGCCCCTGATCCGCCGCTTCTCGACTGACATCTGGCTCTCCCACTGAATTGTTGCGCAGGCCGAGTCTGCGGCAAGTCCCGGCCGATCCCCTTGACCACCGTCAATTGCGTCGACGTTTTTTTTCGGCGCGATCTTGCTTTCGACAATTGCCCGACAGGTCGGGCCCAAACCCGAACTCTCGCCCTTGACGGTGGTCAAGGACCGCACCGCTCGGCAACGCTAGCGTCCTTCAGTCAATCGCCGAGCCTTCGGGCGGGCGCCGCTTCTTGGGGAGAGCACGAGATGCCCGAGATCGCCTCTGTGGCCCTGGTCGGCGCCGGCCCCGGCGATCCCGAGCTCTTGACCCTCAAGGCACTCCGTCATCTCGAGACTGCCGACGTGGTCGTCTACGACCGCCTCGTCTCCCGAGCCGTTCTCGACCTCGTCCCGCCGGGGGTACAGCGGATCTGCGCCGGCAAGGCCTGCGGCAAGCATCTCTTGAGCCAGGACGAGATCAACGCGCTCCTGATGCGGCTGGCCAAGGCCGGGCGGCGGGTCTGCCGGCTCAAGGGCGGCGACCCCTTCGTCTTCGGCCGCGGCAGCGAGGAGGCCCTGCATCTCGTCGCGCACGGCATCCCCTTCGAGGTGGTGCCCGGCATCACCGCCGCTTCCGGCTGCCTGGCCGCCGCCGGCATTCCCTTGACCCATCGCGGCATGGCGACGGGTGTTCGGCTGATTACCGGCCATGCCAGGGAAAACGGCGAGCTCGAGGTCGAGTGGCGGGCCCTGGCCGACCCCTCGACCACACTCGTCGTCTACATGGCGCTTGCCGCCCTCGAGCGCTTTCGCGACGGGCTGCTCGCCGGCGGGCTGGCCCCTGCCACCCCGGCGATCGCGGTCGCTTCCGGCACCCTGCCCGAGCAGCGGCTCTGTCGCACGACGCTCGCCGAATTGTGCGACGCCGTCGCGGCCGCCGGGCTGGAGGCCCCGGTGATGGTGGCAATCGGTGCGGTCGTCGCCCTCGGCGACATTCTCGGCCGGGCGCCGGTCGAAGAGGAGGCGAGCCATGCCCGCCAGAGCCGCGGCTAGCGCCCTCTTGGCCAGCCTCGTCGTGCTGCCGCTGGTGGCTGCCGCCGACCCCACGCCGGCACGGCAAAGCGAGCTCATCCATCTGCTGCGCCACGACTGCGGCTCGTGTCATGGCCTGACGCTGAAGGGCGGGCTCGGGCCGCCGCTGCTGCCGGGCGACCTCGAGGGGCTGCCACAGGAAGCATTGGCGGCGATCATTCTGGACGGCGTGCCGGGCCGGCCGATGCCGCCCTGGCGGGGGCTGTTGCCCGAGGACGAGGTGGTCTGGCTGATAGGCCGATTGCAGGCGGGGATCGACGATGCGGATTGAAGGCTCGGTACTCTTGGCGTCGCTCTTGGCTTCGGGCCTGGCCCTCGGCGCCGCGGCCACGGAGCTGCGCGGCACTGGCGATTTGGGGGTGATCGTCGAGCGGGCGACTGGCTCGCTCCTGATCGTCGACACCACCCAGAGGCGGGTGATCGACCGGGTCGAGGGCCTGGGCGACCTCAGCCATGCCTCGGTCGTCTTCTCGCGCGACGCCCGCCACGCTTTCGTCTTCGGCCGCGACGGCGGCCTCAGCAAGGTCGATCTGCTCACCGGTGCCGTGGCTCATCGGCTGATCCAGGGCGGCAACAGCATCGGCGGGGCGATCTCGCAGGACGGCCGGATCGTCGCCGTCGCCAATTACGAGCCCGGTGGGGTGCGCTTTTTCAGCACCGACGACCTGGCGCCGGTGGCCGAGATTCCGGCGACCATGGGTGCCGATGGCGAACGCTCGAAAGTGGTCGGCCTCGAGGATCTGCCCGGCAACCGGTTCGTCTTCGCGCTCTATGATGCCGACGCCATCTGGACGGTCGGGCTCGACGGAGACGCCCTGCCCGAAGTGCAGCGCTTCGCCGAGGTGGGGGCGTTGCCCTACGACGCGCTGATCACCCCGGACGGCCGCTATTACATCGCCGGGCTGTTCGGCGAGGACGGCATGGTCGTCCTCGATTTGTGGGATCCGACGGCCGAGCCGTTCCGCATTCTCGACGGCTACGGCCGCGGCGAGGAGCCCTTGCCGGTCTACAAGATGCCGCATCTCAAGGGCTGGAGTGTGGCCGGCGACCGCATCTTCCTGCCCGCTATCGGCCGCCACGAGCTCTTGGTCGTGGATCGTGCGACCTTCGAGGAGGTCGGCAGGGTTGCCGTCCACAGCCAGCCGGTCTTCGCCATCGCCAGGCCGGACGGCCGGCAAATCTGGGTCAACTTCGCCCATCCCGACAACAACGTGGTCCAGGTGGTCGACGTCCCCAGCCTCGCGGTCGTGGCCGCGTTCGATCTCGGCCCCGGCGTGCTGCACATGGAGTTCGCGCCCAAGGGCGAGGAGGTCTGGATCTCGGTGCGCGACGAGAATCGGATCGAGATCATCGACACGCGCAGCCTCGAGCGGGTGGCGGCACTCGACGCCGAGAGCCCGAGCGGCATCTTCTTCACCGCGCGTGCGCATCGGCTGGGGTACTGAGCCTTGATCGCCATCGCCCCTGCCCTCCTCGACGATCTCGACCGTCGGCTGATCGAGGCCTTCCAGCGCGACCTGCCGCTCTGCGCCGAGCCCTATGCGGCGATGGCGAACTCGCTCAACACCACCGAGGCGGACCTCCTGGAACGGCTCGCCCGGCTCGAGGCCGAAGGCGTAGTGAGCCGAGTGGGTGCCGTGGTCGCCCCGCACCGCGCCGGCTGGAGCACGCTCGCCGCCATGGCGGTGCCGGTCGACCGGATGGACGAGGTGGCAGCAGCGGTCAGCGCCTGCCCCGAGATCAACCACAACTACGCGCGCGAGCACGCGCTCAATCTCTGGTTCGTGGTGACCGCCGAAAGCCGGGCCCGGGTCACCGCCGTGCTCCACGCGATCGAGCAGGCCACCGGCCTCGAGGTGCTCGATCTGCCGCTCGAGCGGGCCTACGGCATCGATCTCGGGTTCAAGCCGTCATGGAACTGAGCCCCACCGACCGCCGGTTGCTGGCCGCCCTCGAGGACGGGCTGCCGCTCGTCGCGCGGCCCTATGCGGCGATCGCTGCGCGGGTCGGGCTCGCCGAGGTGGAGGTGATCGAGCGCCTGCAGGGCCTCCTGGACGCGGGCGTGATCAAGCGGCTCGGCCTGGTCGTCCGCCATCACGAGATCGGCTACCGGGCTAATGCGATGACCGTCTGGGACGTGCCGGACGAGGCGGTCGACCGGGTCGGCCAGGCACTCGCCGCAGCGCCCGACGTCACGCTTTGCTACCGCCGGCCACGCCGGCTGCCGACTTGGCCTTACAATCTCTTCGCCATGGTGCACGGCCGCGAGCGGCCTGCGGTGCTCGAACGGATCGGGCAGTTGCGTGGCGAATACGGGCTCGCCGACGTGCCGCACGCGGTGCTGTTCAGCACCCGGCGCTTCAAGCAGCGCGGTGCGCGCTATTTCGCAGCAGCGGGGGTGGGCGGATGATGGACGCGGTCGACCGCCTGATCATCGCCGACCTGCAGGGTGGCTTTCCGCTCGGCCACCGGCCCTTTGCCGAGGCGGCGCTCCGGCTCGGG
>SLRI01000630.1 GCA_007131045.1 Rhodospirillales bacterium | reverse complement strand
TCTGGGGCGGCGTCACCCTCGATCCGACCCCCGGGCTCACCGTGGTCGAGATCATGCACGCGATGAACGCCGGCAGCATCAAGGGCATGTACGTCATGGGCGAGAACCCGGCGATGTCCGATCCCGACACCGCCCACGCCCGCTCGGCCCTGGCCGCCCTCGACCATCTGGTCGTGCAGGACATCTTCCTGACCGAGACCGCCAGCTTCGCCGACGTGGTGCTGCCGGCCTCGGCCTGGCCCGAGAAAACCGGCACCGTCACCAACACCAACCGCCAGGTCCAGATCGGCAGGAAGGCGCTGCCGCTGCCGGGCGAGGCCAAGGAGGACTGGTGGATCGTCCAGGAGATGGCCAGGGGCCTGGGCCTCGACTGGCACTACGCCGGGCCCCCCGACGTCTTCGCCGAGATGCAGTGCGCCATGCCGTCGCTCGACAACATCACCTGGCAGCGACTGGAACGCGAAGGGACCGTGGCCTATCCCTGCCCGGCCCCCGACCACCCGGGCCAGGGCGTCGTCTTCAGCGACCGCTTCCCGACCGAGACCGGCCGCGCCACCCTGGTACCGGCCCGCGGCATCGACCCCGCCGAACAACCCGATCAGGTGTATCCGATGGTGCTGACCACCGGCCGCACCCTCGAGCACTGGCACACCGGGGCGATGACCCGAAGGGCCAGCAAGCTCGATGCGCTCGAGCCCGCACCCTTCGTCGGCATGAACGGCAAGGACATGGCGGCGCATGACATCCGGCCGGGAATGCGGGTCCGGGTCACCACCCGGCGCGGCACCATCGAGCTCGCCGCACGACGCGACCCGGCGATCGCCGAGGGGATGCTGTTCATCCCGTTCTGCTTCGGCGAGGCACCGGCCAACGTGCTGACCAACCCCGAGCTCGACCCCTTCGGCAAGATCCCGGAGTTCAAGTACGCCGCAGCACGGGTGGAAAAGGTCGAGGTGGCGGCGGCCGCCGAATAGGCGGGCGAAAAAACGGCCGTGCCGGGCAGGGTATCGGTGGAGCGTTAAGAGTCTCGAAAGGAAATGGGGGTAGTCTCGGGCGACTGATCGTCGGTGGCCGACCAGTGCTGCGTGACGCGGCGGCCGCCGACCCCGCTGCCGCGCGAGCCCGGAGACCGCTTCATGGCCCTCGACTCCAACCTTCCGATCCTGATCGTCGACGACTACAGGACGATGCTGCGGATCATCCGCAACCTCTTGAAGCAATTGAGCTTCACCAATGTCGACGAGGCCTCGGACGGCGGCGACGCGCTGGCCAAGCTGCGCGACAAGAGCTACGGCCTCGTCATCTCCGACTGGAACATGCAGCCGATGACCGGCCTCGAGCTGCTGCGCGAGGTTCGCGCCGATGCGACCCTGGCGCATCTGCCGTTCATCATGATCACCGCCGAGAGCAAGGCCGAGAACGTGGTCGCAGCCAAGGAGGCCGGGGTCGACAACTACATCGTCAAGCCGTTCAACGCCGAGACCCTGAAGGCCAAGATCACGAGCGTCCTGGCGCCTGCCTGATCCGGTTCGGGCGGGACCACGCGGCCGTGCAGGATCGCCAGGCAGAGCTCGCCGGCCCGGCCTTCGCTGCAGCGGGCGAGGCCGCCGCGGCGCTGGCGGCCGGTCACGCCCGCGGTCGTCGCTGGCACCGCCGGGCGGCGCTCGCCGGGCGGGTGCGGCGACCGGCCGCCCCGTCGGTGATGGCCGAGGGGATGCTCAAGCTGATGCTCATCCTCTTGGCCTTCTTCGTCTTTCTCCACAGCCGCTCGGAGGTCAGCGCCGAACGGGTGGCACCGATTCTCGATTCGCTGGCGCTGCGCTTCGCCGCGACGGTCGAGGCGGACAGCGAGGCGGTGGCCCGGGCGACGGCACTGCAGCTCGATCCCGGGACCCAAATCAGACGGCGGCTCGTCGGCCATTTGCCGATCAGCGCCGGCGAGATCGAGATGCCGGGTGCCCTGCTCGCCTTCGAGCTCGACGAGGCGGCCCTCTTCCTGCCGCAAACGGCCGAGATCGTGCGCGAGCGCCTGGTCCTCCTGCACCGACTCGCCCGGGCGCTGGGCGAGGACGGAGGCGGGCGCGGCCACGTGCTGGTCGTCACCACCGGCTGGCCGGACGAGACCCTGTCCCTCACCGGCGCCCGGCTGCGCACGCTCGAGAGGATCTTCGCGGACAGCGCCCTCGAGCTGCACCGGCTCAGGCTCGGCGTCGGCAACCTTCCCTATGGCACTTGGCGCTTTGCGATCCGTGCGGGCGAGGGCCATGCGGCGTGAGGCCACCACCCCGGCACCGCGGGCCTGGACGATCATGCTGGCCGACGTGGTCGGGCTGATGCTGGCGTTCTTCGTCCTCAGCTTTTCGATGCGCGAGCTGGTGCCGATCGAGCCCACCCCGTCATTGCCAGACGTCGAGACGTTGGCGGTGCTGGAGACGCCGGCGCTCGATCAGCTGCGCGCGCTCGAGCAGGAACGGGCGTCGAGCCCATCCTTCGCCTATCTGGCGGCGATCATCGAGGCGAACAGCCGCCATGCCGAGCGTGCCGACGTCTGGCACGACGACACGCGCCTCGCGGTGCGGCTGCCGGACACCCTGGGCAATCCCGAGATCGAGGACAACCCGAGCACCGAGGGCAGGAGAGAGCCGGCCGCCGACGCGGCGAGCCGCGAGCTGCTCCTGGCCTTGGCCTTCCTCGCCCGGCGTTTCGATCTCGACCTCGCCGTCGACGTGCCGGGCGGGGCTGCCTGGAGCATTGATCAGAACCTGGATCGGGCGGCATCGATCGGCGCCTGGCTCGTCGAGACCGCCGGCATCGGACCCACCGAGATCACCTTCGACCGGGCGCCGGCCGGCGCCGCCGGGCCCGCCGGGCTGGTCGCGGCGCTGCAGGCGAGGCCGGCCCAGCTGCCGGCAACCGGGGCGACCGGACGGTGAGCCGCTGCCTCGCCATGGC
>SLRI01000434.1 GCA_007131045.1 Rhodospirillales bacterium | reverse complement strand
TGAGCTTGGCAGCGGCACCTGCTTCGTCGTCGAGCGTCCGACGATGCGCTGCATCGACGGCCGCTCGACTCCTCGCATCTGCTCACTGCCAAGCTCATGAAATGCATGGAAAACTTCTCGGACAGGCTCTCAACCGCGCAAATCGCGCAGCCGCCGCTGCAGGAAGACGACGGTGACCACGGCGCCGATCCAGGCGATGCCGACGATGCCCCAGTAGATTCCGGGCAGGCCGAAGCCCATGACCGGATCGAGCAGATAGAGCACGACCAGGGGCCCGAAGACGTGGCGAAAGAGGGCCACGGCCATGGCGATATTGGGCTGGCGCATCCCCTGCAGCACCGCACCGCCGAGCAGCAGGAGCGCGTAGGCGTTGAAGTTGAGGACGGCGACGGCGAGGTAGGCCGCCCCCAGCTCGATCACCGCCGGATCGTCGCTGAAAATCCGCATCAAGGTCTCGCGCAACGGCCAGACCAGGACGACGCCCAGGCTCATCACGCCGATGCCGTAGGTGACGACCAGCCGCGCCGCCAGGCGGACCCGGGCCGAGAGCCCGGCACCGTGGTTCTGGCCGATGATCGAAAGGGCCGCGGTGTGCAGGCCGATCATCGGCAGCATCGCCAGCTGCTCGATGCGCAGGCCGATGCCGTAGGCCGCGATCGCCACCTCGCCGTGCCGGCCCATGAACCAGGTGATGCAGAAGAGGCCGAAGCCGGTCGAGCCGATGCTGATCGTCACCGGCACGGCCTGACGGAGGAAATCCCTCAGGATCGCCGGGTCCGGCACGATGTCGCGGCCGGCGAGCCGGAGGCCCAGGGGGCTCAGCTTCGCGCGGTGCAGGAGATAGCCGAGCTGCAGGAACTGGATGAGGATGGTGGCCGCGGCGATGCCGGCGACCCCGAACCCCGGAATGCCCAGCGCCGGCACGCCGAACATGAAGAGCGGGTCGAGCCCGACATTGAGCGCGCAGCCGAACGCCAGCGCGTTGCGGTAGCTCTTGCTGTCGCCTTGTGCCGTGAGCCAGCCGTTGAGGCCCTGGTTGAGGAGAAAGACCACGCCGAAGAGGAGGATCGGGACCAGATAGGCGCGGCCAGCCTCCAGGCTCTCGCCCGAGGTGCCGAGGAAGCGGAGCAGCGGCTCGGCGGCGGCAAGACCATAGAGGGCCACGAAGAATCCGGCCACCAGGGTCGAGAACAGCGCCTGGCCGAGCAGCAGGCGGGCGCCCTCCTCGTCGTCCGCACCCAGCCGGTTGGCGATCAGCGCCTGGGCTGCGGCCCCGATCCCGACCGAGAGCACGATGATCATGAAGAAGACCGGAAAGGCGGCACCCAGGGCGGTCAGGGCGGCGGTCGAGATGAAGCCCGCCCAGAAGCTGTCGACGATGTTGAACAGGGTCTGAAAGAGCAGCCCCACCCCGGCCGGCACGGCGATGCCACGGATCAGCCCCGGCAAGGGTGCGGTGGTCAGCCGCCCCTGCCGCCCGGGCACGGCCGCACCGCCCGCCCGCTCGGCCGCACCACCCGACGTCGCGCTCCGCTGCGCCACCATCTCAGCGCCGGCCGACACCGCGAGGTGCAGCAACGCCAGCACAGCCGGAGCGAAGCGAGCCACCAACACCAATGCCTCGAACGTTCACGGCGCCGTCGGTCCCATTCGCTCGCCTTCGTTCATCTCGCCATCGCCGACAGCACCCGGCCCTGCCCTGCTCTCGCATCGAGCCGCGGCCAGCCGCAGAGCCCCTAGCGCAATTCGAAGGGGAAGTCCCGACCGACTGCCGGCCCGACACGCGCCCCTCTTGCGGATACCACCGGCCCGACGGAATGGATCAGGAAAAAAGCGTCCGACGGGCCGTCACGTGAAGAACGATTCCAGGAGTCGCTTCCCGACGTTCAGAAGTAGCCTGCCGGATCAGCTCACCGCGGTCGAAGGCCGGTGGCTCGCAGGGCCCCGGCCTTTGGCTGAAGAAGCGCGTCGCAGCAGCTAGAGGACGCGGAACTGCTCTTCCCAGATTCGCGCGCCGCCTTCGAAGGCGTTGCGGTTGTGCCCCGGGCGGCTGTCCTTCGGCAGCTTCTTCAAGAGCTTGGTGTTGCCGCCGCCGAGCACGACGTAGTCGGCGACCAGCGCCGCCTGGAGCCGGGCGACGACGTCGTGCACCGCCTTCTCCCAGCGCTTTTCGCCCATCCGCTCGAGCCCCCGCTGGCCGACGCAATCCTCGAAGCTGTGCTTGCGCTTGTAGGGCAGATGCGCCACCTCCAGCGGCACCGCCACGTGCTCGGCCACCAGTGCGGCGCCGAGACCGGTGCCGAGGCCCAAGAACAGCATCTTGCCACCGTCATAGGAGCCGATCGCCTGCATCACGGCGTCGTTGACGAGCTCCACCGGCCGGTCGAAGGCGGCCTGGAAATCGAAGCCGACCCAGCCGGTCCCCAGATTGACCGGCTCGCGCACCAGACGGCCGCCGCGCACCGCCCCGGGACAGCCCAGCGTCACCCGGTCGTAGGCCCAATCGGTGACCAGCGTGCGCACCGCCACCACCATGGCATCGGGCGTCAGCTCCGGCCCGGACTTGACCTTGCGCCGCTCCTCGCCGTCGGCGTGCTTCAGCTTGATGTTGTTGCCGCCGATGTCGACGACGAGGATACCCTTGCCCTTCAAGCACACCTCCCACGGTCCGCTGTCGCGTCCGCCAGAGCGCATACCACCCGACCGCCGAGCGCACCAGACCGCACGAGGCGGCGATCGAAGAGCGGGCAGGATGATCAGACCGTGTGAAAACCAAGGTTGCCTCCAGGTGCCGTGGAGGTTGGCGAGGTGTTCGAGGTCGAAGGCGAGGGTGACGAGGCCGAGCGCGGTTTTGGCCGCGAGGCGGCCGCGCAGCAGGAAGCGGCCGCCCCTCTTCTACAGCCAAGGGATGGACAACCATCGTTCGAGGGTGCCGAAGGCCGGCTCGACACT
>SLRI01000432.1 GCA_007131045.1 Rhodospirillales bacterium | reverse complement strand
TGCTCGTCGGTGCCGGTCAAAAAGCGCACCTCGCGGCCGTCGAGGCGCATGAAGCGGGCGAGCGCGTCGCAGGCCAGCGTCGTGTAGGCGTGGCCGATATGGGGCGAATCGTTGACGTAATAGATCGGGGTCGTGATGTAGTATGCAGCTCTGGCTGCCATGATCGTCTCCAGCCCTGGAATGCCGTGCTGCCCTTCAGCGCTGGACGTGGCCCCGGGGCTCGCCTGCGATGTCGGCGAGAGCGAGATAGAACGCTTGGCGGGGGTCGACGTGCAGCTGATCGAGCTCGAACGGCAGGCGCTGCAGTTTGTCCCACAAGCCCAGCCAGCGATCAAGCGGCTGGCGGGTGGTGAGCGTGGCAAGCGCCCCGGGCTCGGTCTCGCCGAGCGCCGGCTCGAGGCCGCTGCCGCTCGCCTGTTCGGCGCCGCGGCGGACGATGGTGGCCAAGAGGTCGGTCGCGAGATCGGCGCCGCCGGCCGTGGCGAAGGCGGCCATGCGGTCGGCGGCCGGGATCAGGTCCTTCCGGCTACCGGCGAGCGCGTCCAAGATCGCCGCATAGTGCTCGAGATAGCCGGATTGCGCCAAGAGCCCGAAGCGGCCGGGCGCACCACGGGCGAGCGTCACCAGGGCCGCTGGCGGGTCGCTGTCGATGCCGGCTGCGACGAGGGCGCGGCGGAGATCCGGCTCGTCGAGCGGTTGCAGCGCCAGCTTGACGCAGCGCGAGACCAGGGTGCGGGGGATGCGTCCGGGGGCGTTGCAGACGACGAAGAGGACGACGCCCGCGGGCGGCTCCTCCAGGAGCTTGAGGAAGGCGTTGGCGGCCTCGCTGTTGAGCTGGTCCGCCGTGTCGACCACGACCGCCCGGCCGCCGCGGCCGACGGCGGTCTCGTGCAGGCCGGCGGTGACGGCACGGACCTGATCGACGGTGATCTCCCGGCGCATCTTGCCGGTCTTGGGGTGCGGGGTGCACTCGAGAACGAAGAGGTCGGGCTCGCTGCCGTGCGCGACGCGGCGAAAGAGCGGGCCTTCGGGGTCGTCCGGGTCCCCTGCCCCGCCGGTCCCGGCGACCACCCGCCTGGCCAGCCGGTAGGCGAGCGTCGCCTTGCCGATGCCGGGCGGGCCGGTGAGCAGCCAGGCATGCGGCAGCCGGCCGCCGGCGGCAGCCCGGGCGAAGGCGGCCTCGGCGCCGCCATGGCCGAACAGGTTCGGGTTCTCGCGCGGCGCCAACACTTCAGGCGCCTTCGGGGCCGAGCCGGGCGGCAAAGCGGTGGGCGATGTCGGCGGTGATCGCCTGGGCCACTTGTTCGGCGGAGCCCGTGCCGTCGACCACGAGAAAGCGCTCCGGCGCCGCTGCGGCGAGGGCCAGAAAACCGGCGCGGACCCGTTCGTGGAAGCCAGTACCCTTGGCCTCGAAGCGGCTGCCACCGCCGGCGGCACGGCGCCGGTCGAGGCCGGCCTCGACCGGCAGGTCGAGCAGGATGGTGAGATCGGGGCGAGCGGCCGCGAGGAAGAGATCGTGCAGCGCGTCGATCCGTGCCAGCCCGATGCCGCCGGCGATGCCCTGATAGACGCGGGTGCTGTCGGCGAAGCGGTCGGAGAGCACCCACTTTCCGGAAGCCAGGGATGGGGCGATCAGGCGTTCGACGTGATCGAGCCTGGCCGCGGTCATCAAGAGCGCCTCGACCCCGCCGCTCCAGGCATCGACCGCACCGCCGAGGACCAGGGCGCGGATCGCCTCGGCACCGGACGTGCCACCGGGCTCGCGGGTGGCGACGGTGGCGACGCCCCGGGCGTCGAGCCAGGCGGCGAGCAGACGGAGCTGGGTCGTCTTGCCGGCGCCCTCGCCGCCTTCGAAGGTGACGAAGAGGCCCGGCTGCGGGCTCAGCCCGGGGCTCCGAAGACGAGGTATTCGAGGGTGCCGGTCATCCGCCCGATCACCCCTGCCCGCTCCACCGATCGGGCGGCCATCAGCGGCATCATCCGGGTCGGCATGCCGGCGGCCGTCATCTCGACATGGCCGATCACCTGGCCGGGCTGGATGGGTGCCGGCACCGGGCTGTCGTAGACGACCTTGACCTTGAGCGTGTCGCGGGCCTGGCGGGTGAGCGTGATGCCGACGACCTCGCCCGCGACCAGCGGCACGGTGGGCTCGGCGCCTTGCCAGACCGGGGCGTCGGCGACCACGGTGTCGGGCTCGAACAGCCGGTATTCCTCGAAGTGGCGAAAGCCGAACTCCATCAGCCGCTCGGCCTCGCTGCGGCGCTGGGCGATGCTGTCGAGCCCGGCGACCACCAGGATCAGCCGGCGGCCGTTGCGTTCGGCCGAGGCCACGAGCCCGTAGCCGGCCTCGCGGGTGTAGCCGGTCTTCATCCCGTCGACGCCGGGGATGCCGGCCTGGAGCAGCGGGTTGCGGTTGCGCTGGTTGATGTTGTTGAACTCGAACTCGAGCTGCGAATAGTACTCGTAGTATTGCGGGAAGCGGCCGATGATCTGCCGGGCCACGGTCGACAGGTCGCGCACGCTCATCAGGTGCTCGGGATGCGGCCAGCCGGTCGAGTTCTTGATCGTGCTGTTGGTCAGGCCGATCTCGATGCCGCGCCGGGTGAGCCGGTCGGCGAAGGCCTCCTCGCTGCCGTTGAGCGCCTCGGCGATGGCGACGCAGGCGTCGTTGCCGCTCTGCACGATGATGCCCTGCAAGAGGTCGTGCACGGAGACCCGGGTGCCGACCTCGATGAACATCCGCGAGCCGCCCATCCGCCAGGCCCGCTCGCTCACCGGGATCATCTGATCCAGGGTGAGGTTGCCGACCTCGAGTTCCTCGAAGGCCACGAGAGCGGTCATCAGCTTGCTCATGGACGCGGGTGGGATCGCCTCGTCGGGGTTCTTCTCGAACAGCACGTCGCCGCTGCGGTGATCGATCAGGATCGCAGCACGGGCCGCGGTCTCGAAGGTTT
>SLRI01000338.1 GCA_007131045.1 Rhodospirillales bacterium | reverse complement strand
TGGGTCCGGGCGATCCGGGCGGCATCCTTGAACTCGGCCCGGGCGCGCAGGAGCTGGGTGACCCCGAAGGCGAGATCGCGCAGCCTGGCACCGGCCGCCTCGAGGAGTGCCTCGGCCTCGAGCTCGCCGATCGCCCGCCGCTCCAGCCCGGCGCCGCGCAGGAAGGCCGCGACCAGCCGTGCCTCGGCGTCCGGGTCGGCCGTTTGCGGCGCGGGTGCTTCGGCCACTGGCGGGGTGGGCCGGGCCGGCTCCGGCGGCGTTTTGGCGGCCGGCGCCGGCGGCTCGACGAAGGCGGCGAACGGGTTCTCGGGCGGCGACGGGGCATCGCTCTCCGGTTGCGCCGACGAGGGCAGGGGTCGCTGCTCGAGCGCCGGCCGGGTGGGTGCTGCCGGCCGGCGCCGGTTCGGATCGCTCGGGTGCGAGGCCGGCCCCAGCGGCGCGTCGCCGAGCCAGTCGGGGTCGAACCAGTCGTTGCCGCGCGGTGTCGCGCCGGATGCCGGCGGGTCGGCGGCTGCCGGCTCGTCCTCGAACCAGCCATCGCCCGTTGCCGCCGGAGCGGCAGCGGCCGGGCCCGTCGTCTCGGTGCCGGTCACCCGAAAGACGTGGTCGCCCATGCGAATGCGATCGCCGGGTGCGAGCCGCCGGGGGTTGCCGGCGCCGAGCGGTTGCGGCTCGTCGTTGACGAACAGGCCGTTCGAGCTCCGGTCCTCGACGACGAGGCTGTCGCCCTCGGCGCGGACCACGGCGTGGATGCGCGAGACCAGCGGGTCGTCGACCCCGACCCGCCAATCGGCGTCGACGCTCCGCCCGATCCGCACCGGCGCGGCCGCGATCACGCGCCTCTCGTCGCGCCCCGCTCTACCTTCGCCGACCAGTGCCAATTCCGCCATGGGGCTCAATCGATCTCCCGCCCGGCGCCAGCCGCCGGCTTAGTCTCGAGCATCGAAAACATAACCGAATTCGCCATTCTCGACGACCACCTTCACGGCCGCGATCGGCCGATCGTCGCGCATCCGCAGCAGAAACTCGCGGCTGATCGACGGCAGCACGGTGTTGGTCAGAATGGCGTCGATCATCCGCCCGCCGCTCTCCAGCTCGGTGCAGCGCCGGCGGATGAGCTCGACCACCGCCGGGTCGTAGCTGAAGGGGACACGATGGTGCATCGAGACCCGCCGCTCGATCCGGCCGAGCTGCAGGCGGATGATCTCTTCGAGCATGGCGTCGCCCAGGGAGTAGTAGGGCACCACCACCAGCCGGCCGAGCAGAGCCGCCGGGAACACCTCGAGCAGCTTCGGCCGCAGCGCCTGGGCCAGCCCGTCCGGCCCCGGCATCAGGTCGAGATCGCTGCACATCTGCATGATCAGCTCGGAGCCGACATTCGAGGTCAAGAGGATCAGCGTGTTCTTGAAGTCGATCCGCCGGCCCTCGCCGTCCTCCATCACCCCCTTGTCGAACACTTGAAAGAAGATCTCGTGGACGTCGGCATGCGCCTTCTCGACCTCGTCGAGCAACACCACGCTGTAGGGCTTGCGACGCACCGCCTCGGTCAGGATGCCGCCCTCGCCATAGCCGACATAGCCGGGCGGCGAGCCCTTGAGCGTCGAGACGGTGTGCGCCTCCTGGAACTCGCTCATGTTGATGGTAACGACGTTCTGCTCGCCGCCGTAGAAGGTCTCGGCCAGCGCCAACGCGGTCTCGGTCTTGCCCACGCCCGACGGGCCGCAGAGCATGAAGACGCCGATCGGCTTACCCGGGTTGTCGAGCCCGGCCTTGGCCGTCCGGATCCGCTCGGCGATCATCGAAAGGGCATGCTCCTGGCCGATCACCCGGGCACGCAGATCGTCCTCGAGCCGGAGCACCGCGTCGATCTCGTTCTTGACCATGCGGCCGACCGGAATGCCGGTCCAATCGCCGACCACCGAGGCCACCGCCTGGGCATCGACGGTAGCCAGGATCAAGGGATCGTCCCCCTGCAGCGCCGCCAGTTCGGCTTGCGCCTCGAGCAGGCGGCGGCGCAGGTCGGCGCGGTCGGCCGGGGCGGCTTCGGGTGACGGCTCTTCGGGCTCCGTGTCGACCGGTTGGGCCGTGGCGCCACTGCCCTCGCGCAGCTCACGGCGCAGCTCCAGAATGCGCTGCAAGAGATCGCGTTCGGCGGCGTAGCGTTGGTCGAGCGTGGTCTCGCGCGCACGTTCGGTCGCGAGCTGCTCTTCGACCCGCGCCCGTCGGTCGGCCACGTCGAGGCCCAGATCGTGCTCGCGCTCGATCACCGAAAGCTCCATCTCGAGCGCCTCGATGCGCTTTTGGCAGTCGTCGAGCGCCGGCGGCTTGGCGTGCTGGCTCACCGCCACCCGGGCACAGGTGGTATCGAGCACGCTCACCGCCTTGTCGGGCAGCTGGCGGGCCGGGATATAGCGGTGCGAGAGCCGGACGGCTGCCTCGATCGCCTCGTCGAGCAGCTGGATGCGGTGATGCGCCTCGAGCGCACCCGCGAGCTTGCGCAACATCCGCACGCAGCGTTCCTCGTCGGGCTCGTCGACCTGGACGACCTGAAAGCGCCGGGTCAGCGCCGGGTCCTTTTCGATGTGTTTTTTGTACTCGGCCCAGGTGGTGGCGGCGATGGTCCGGAGTTGGCCGCGGGCCAGAGCCGGCTTGAGGAGGTTGGCGGCATCGCCGGTGCCCGCGGCCCCGCCCGCCCCCATCAGCGTGTGCGCCTCGTCGATGAAGAGGATGATGGGCTCGGGCGAGGCCTGCACCTCGTCGATGACTTGCCGCAGCCGCTCCTCGAACTCGCCCTTCATGCTGGCCCCGGCCTGAAGGAGGCCGAGATCGAGGGTGAGGAGGCGCACGCCGGCAAGGCTCGGCGGCACGTCGCCCGCCGCGATCTTGTGCGCGAAGCCTTCCACGACCGCGGTCTTGCCGACCCCGGCCTCGCCGGTGAGGATCGGGTTGTTCTG
>SLRI01000041.1 GCA_007131045.1 Rhodospirillales bacterium | reverse complement strand
TCGCCGTCATCCTGGCCGTGCTTTCGCTCAACTTCGTCGGCGACGGGCTCCGTGACGCCGCCGATCCCTACTCGGACTGAGGGTCCAGCCATGCAAAACGTCCAGGTTATCGAGAAGCCCGCCAAGACCGTGCCCAGCCCCGACGTCGGCGTCCCCGACGTCGTCCTGGAGGTCCAGAACCTCCAGACCCTGTTCGGCCAGGGCGAGAAACAGGTCCGCGCCGTCGACGATGTGAGCTTCCGCCTCAAGCGTGGCCAGACTCTCTGCATCGTCGGCGAGAGTGGCTCCGGCAAGTCCGTCACCGCCCGTTCGATCCTCCAGATCGTCGGGCGGCCAGGGCGGATCACCGGCGGCCGCATCCTCTACCACGGCCGCAAGGGAACGGTGGACATCGCCGCCCTCGACCCCCGCTCCAAGGCGATCCGCGAGATCCGGGGTGCCGAGATCGCGATGATCTTCCAGGAGCCCATGACCTCGCTCTCGCCGGTCCACACCGTCGGCCGGCAGATCATGGAGGCCATCCTGCTGCACGAGAAGGTGTCGAAGAAGGAGGCCCGGACGCGCGCCATCGAGCTGCTCGAGAAGGTCGAGATCCCCAATCCGGAGACCGCGATCGACCGCTACACCTTCGAGTTCTCGGGCGGCATGCGGCAGCGGGCGATGATCGCCATGGCGCTGGCCTGCCGGCCCGAGATCCTGATCGCCGACGAGCCGACGACGGCGCTCGACGTCACCACCCAGGCCGAGATCCTGGCCCTGATCAAGGGGCTCCAGGTCGAGCTCGGCATGGCCGTCATGTTCATCACCCACGACATGGGCGTGGTGGCCGAGATCGCCGACGAGGTCGCGGTGATGTATCGGGGCAAGCTGCTCGAGTTCGGCCCGGTCGACCAGATCTTCTACCACCCGGAGCACGACTACACGGCCAAGCTGATCGATTCGGTGCGTAGGCTCGAGAGCTCGGCCAGGAAGGCCAGGGGCATGGTGGTCGGCACGACCAAGATCCTCGACGTTTCCGGCCTGTCGAAGACCTATGGCGGCAAGAAGGGCCTCTTCAAGCGCTCGACCTCGGCCGCGGTTCACGCCGTCGACGACGTCTCGCTCGAGCTCTTCGAGGGCGAGAACCTCGGCATCGTGGGCGAGAGCGGCTCCGGCAAGTCGACCCTGGGCAACTGCCTGATCCGCGTCCACGAGGCCTCGTCGGGCTCGATCCGCTACGTCAAGCGCGACGGCGAGACGGTCGATCTCGCCAGCCTCGGCCATGGCGCCCTTCGCCCCGTTCACCGCGAGCTCCGCATGGTCTTTCAGGACCCCTTCGCCTCGCTCAACCCGCGGCTCACCGTGGGCCAGATCGTGGGCGAGCCGCTCTTGGTCAACGGCATCGCCAAGGGCAACGAGCTCCGCAATCGGGTCGGCAAGCTCCTGGAGCTGGTGGGCCTGCCGGGCAGCGTCATGGAGCGCTACCCGCACGCCTTTTCGGGCGGCCAGCGCCAGCGCATCGGGATCGCCAGGGCACTCGCACTCGACCCCCGGCTGATCATCGCGGACGAGGCCACCTCGGCCCTCGACGTGACGCTGCGCTCGCAGATCCTGGACCTGCTCCTCGACCTGCAGGACCGGCTCAGCCTCAGCTACATCCTGATCAGCCACGATCTCGGCGTGATCCGCTACTTCTGCGACCGGGTCGCCGTCATGTATCGCGGCCGGATCGTCGAGACGGGCCCGACCGAGAAGATCAGCACGAACCCCGACCACGACTACACCAAGGCGCTGCTCTCGGCGGCCCCGGGCACCCACCCCGGCGCCAAGCGCATCATGCACCGCCACCGCTACGTGGCCGAAGCGGCGCTCGCCTGAAGAAAGGTACGGGAACAATGACCCCCGGAACCATGACGAAAGGAGGCTTCGTCGGCCTCGGCATCATGGGCCGGCCCATGGCCGAAAACCTCATCCGGGCCGGCCACGAGCTCTACCTCGCGAGCCGCAGCGGCGTGCCCGAAAATCTCGTCGAGATGGGTGGCAAAGCCTGCGGCACACCCCGCGAGGTTGCCCTGGCCGCAGAGATCCAGGAGGTCGCCGCCACACTGCCGCCGTCGCCTCGTCATTGCCGGAGGCGATCATGTGGCTGCCGATCATGGTCGGCCTCGGGATGACGTGGAGGACGACCGCGACCGGCGGGAGCGAGCCGAGCCGCACGTGGGAGAAAATAGCGGAGCAGCTTGACACCGACGACCCCGATCAGAGAGGTTGCGATCACCCGGCCAGAGCCGTCGGCACAAGTCCGGCCAGCGACCGTCCTTCACCCGAGGCGAGGGCCGCCCAACACGAGGAACGCCCATGTTACGCCGTGCTGCCCTGCCTCTCGCCCTGCTCCTCGCTGCCGGCACCGCCGCGGCACCGAGCCAGGCCGAGGCCAAGACCGTCTGCTTCGTCACCTTCAGCCTGCAGGTCGCCTATTTCCAGAGCAGCGTGGCCGGTGGCGAGCGTGCCGCCGAGGAGCTCGGCGTCGAGCTCGTGGTGCTCGACCCGCAGGCCGATGCCGGCCGCCAGGTCACGCTGTTCGAGGACTGCATCGCCCGCGGCGTCGACGCCATCGTGGTCGACCCGATCGAATCCGGCTCCCTGGGCGGCGTGATCGACGAGGCGGGGGCGCAGGGCATCCCAATCGCCGTGCTCGACACCCCGATCGACAGCCCGCACGTGATCACCAATGTCGGCGTGCCGCAGTTCGAGGCGTCGCGCGAGTTCGGCCAGTTCGTCGCCGGCTACATCATCGGGGCGATGGGCGGCGAGGCCAAGATCGGCATCATGCTCGCCTCCACCGAGGTCCAGCTGCTCCGCCGCGACGGCTTCCTCGAGGCCCTGAAGGCGGTGCCCGGGGCCGAGATCGTGGCGACCGGCGACGGCCGCAACATCCTCGAGCGGGCGACGGCCGAGGCCGAGGACATGCTCACCGC
>SLRI01000421.1 GCA_007131045.1 Rhodospirillales bacterium | reverse complement strand
TCGCCCTCGACGCCCGCACCGGCGAGGGCATCTGGCGCTATCGCTGGGATCTGCCGAGCGACCTTGTGCCGCTGCACCCGACCAATCGCGGCGTCGCCCTCTATGAGGACAAAGTCTACTTCACCACGCTCGACGCGCATGTGGTGGCGCTGGATGCCGAGACCGGCGAACATGTCTGGGATCGCAAGCTCGAGGACTATCAGGCCGGCTACTACATGACGCTGGCCCCGATGATCGTCGACGGCAACGTCATGGTCGGCGTCTCCGGCGGCGAGTTCGGCATTCGCGGCTTCGTCGAGGCGTCCGACTGGGAGACCGGCGAGCAGGTCTGGAAGACCTACACCATCCCGGGTCCGGGCGAGCCGGGGCACGACACCTGGCCCGGCGACACCTGGGAGCGGGGCGGTGCCCCGGTCTGGATCACCGGCGTCTACGACGCGGAATACAACATCGCCTATTGGGGCACCGGCAATGCCGCCCCCTGGATCGGCGAGGCCCGGCCGGGCGACAATCTCTACACCACCTCCACGATCGGCATCGACGTCGCGAGCGGCGAGATCGCCACCCACTTCCAGTACCATTGGAACGATACCTGGGACTGGGACGAGGTCGTGCCGCCCACCCTCATCGACCTCGAGAACGGCAACGGCGTCGACAAGCTCGCCGTGCGCTTCGCTCGCAACGGCTGGATCTACAAGATGAGCCGCGAGGGCGGCGAACTCTCCTTCATCGAGGGCACGCCCTACACCTACAACAACGCTTTCCTGGGGCTCGACCCGGTCACCGGGCGGCCGGAATACGACCCCGAGCACACGCCCGGGATGGGCAAGCGCGCCGAGTTCTGCCCCTCGCTCTGGGGTGGGCGCGACTGGCCGGCCGAGGCCTACAATCCCGATCTCGGCTATGTCTTCATCCCGGTCAACGAGAACCACTGCGGCGCGCTCGAGGGCTTCGAGGTCGAATACGAGCCGGGCGTCCTCTATCTCGGCGCCGGGCTGGAGATGACCCTGACCGAGGCCGCCGACGAGTATATCGGTGCCTTGCAGGCCTGGGACGTGCGGACCATGGAGAAGGTCTGGCAGACCAACTTCGAATCGCCCAATTGGGGGCCGGTGCTCTCGACCGCGGGTGGCTTGGTCTTCATGGGCGGCACCAACGACCGGCAGTTCCGCGCCTTCGATGCCGAGACGGGTGAGATCGTCTGGAACCAGCGGGTCGACAGCGGCATCGTGGCGCCACCGTCGAGCTACGAGATCGACGGCACCCAGTACATCGCCGTGCTCACCGGCTGGGGTGTGGATGCCGAGCGCATGCAGGGCTTCGTGAACGAGATCCAGGGCAAGGATCCGGACATCCCGCAGGGTGGGACGCTCTGGGTCTTCGCGCTGCGCTGAGCCGCCTGCCGGCCCGGCCACGCCCGAGGGTGTGGCCGGGCCTCGCTGCCGATCGAACAGTTTGGAGGCCGCCATGCGCCTGGCAATTCAGGGTGCCGGTCGAACCTTGGCCGTGGGCCTTGCCATGAGCCTCGGCGTCAGCCTCGGCGTTGCCGCTACGGCTACCGAGGCCCGGGCCTGGGAGTTCCGCGTCTGCGCCGATGCGGATTCGCTGCCCTTCTCGAACAGTGCGGGTGAGGGCTACGACAACGCGATCGCCGAGCTCCTCGCCGACGAGCTCGGGGCCGAGCTCAGCTATGTCTGGCTGCCCAACACCCGGGGTGCGATCCGCCAGCAATACGTCCAGGCCGGGCATTGCGACGTGTTGATGGGCGTGCTCGAGGGCCAACGGGGCTTTCTCACCAGCCACGCCTATTACCGCACCGGCTACGTCTTTCTCTATCCAGAGGGCGCGGATTTCGAGCTCGGCTCGCTCGACGACGCGGTCTTGAAGGAGCTGCGCATCGGCGTTCCCGGCGGTGCGCGCAAGCTGATCCCGCCCTCGGTGGCGCTGGTCAAGCGGGGCGTGGTCGATAACCTGATCCATTTCGACGATCGGCGCACTAACGGCGAGCGCTACATCCCGGCCGTGCAGGCGGTGGCCGAGGGCTCGGTCGATGCGGCGATCGTCTGGGGGCCTTTTGCCGGCCAGTATGCCGGCGAGGTGGGCGGCGTCGTGGTGACCCCGGTCCGGCCGGAGATCGATCTGCCGTTCATCCCGATGGTGGCCTCGTTGACCATCGGCTTCAGGCCCGGCGACGAAGCGTTGCGCGACGACGTCAACGCGGCCTTGGCCGGCAGCTGGGACGCGATCGAGGCGGTGCTCGAGGCGCACGGCGTGCCGCAGCTCGCCCTGCCGCGACCGGTCTCGACGCTGGGGAGCGGCGGATGACGGCGAGCCGATTTTCGCTCTCCCGGCGGCGGCTGCTCGGCACCGGTGCGGCCACCTTCGGGCTGGTCGCGGCACCCCATGTGCGGCGCGCTTCGGCCGACGACGCCACGACGCTGCGCATCGGTGCCATCCTGCCGATCGGCGGCACGGCCGTGCCGGTCGCCGGCGACAATCGGCGCGCGGTCGGCGAGGCCGCCCGGATGGGCCTGCTGCTCGGCGAGCAGGAATACGCCAGGAACGCCCAGCTGCTCGGCCGCGACCTCCACGTCGTGGTCGCCAACGCGCCCAATGCCGATGCGGCCCACCGGGCCGCCCAGCGGCTGGTCAGTCGCGACGGTGTCTCGGTGCTGCTCGGCGGCTTCAGCCTCGAGGAGGCGCTGGCGATCGGCGAGGTCGCGGAGGAGCACGGCGTGCTCTTTCTCAATATCGGGGCCGTGAGCGATGCGCTCCGCACCGCGGCATGCCGGTCGCAGACCTTCCACGTCGAGGCCAGCGCGGCCATGTATCTCGATGCCATCGTCGGCTGGTTCGTGCGGGCCGGGCACCGCACCTGGCATTTCGTCCAAGAGGACAGCAAGGAGGGCAACGCCCTCTACGAGCGGACGCTGAAGGTCCTCACCGACCGCCACTGGGGC
>SLRI01000263.1 GCA_007131045.1 Rhodospirillales bacterium | reverse complement strand
GGTCGGTGAGCGAGATCAGGATGGTGTTGATCACCGGCACGACGAAGAAGACGACGACCAGCAACCCCGCCGGCAGCATGAACAGCATCGGCACGCGCAACTCGCGCAGCCCCTGCCCCCAGCCCGGCGGTGCTGCGGCGGGCAACCGCCCTGCCGCCTGACCCGCCATCCCGGCTAACCGCTCACCACGCCAGCCTCCTAGCGGATGATCACCTGATCACCGAGCTCGCGCTCCAGTTCCTCGGCCAGGATCTCGGCCGCGTCGTCGGGCGAGAACTGGCCGAACGCCACCGCCTGTATGGTCCGCCAGTAGCTGTCGGCGTACTGGCCGAGGCTCGGGTGCAGCGGCTGGAAGGTCGAATAATCGAGCATGTAGGTGATCCCCTGGATGAAGGGATCGGCCTGATACTCGTCGAGCTCGGTCGAGGAGCGCAGAATCGGCGGCCTGAGCGAGCGGAGGAAGTGGTTCTTCTCGATCTCCGGGTCCTGCACCGCCGCCAGGAGCCGCACCGCCGCCTCGTGATGCGGGCTGTCGGCGTTGACCATGTAGGCTTGCGGCTGCGACAGGGTGAGCGGCCGGTCGACGCCCGGATAGGCCGGCTGCAGCGCGAAGCCCACGTTCTCGAACAGGAACTCGTCGCCGCCGAGATCGGCCACGTAGTTCTCGCGCCAGTCGGCCCAGTTCCAGGTCCCGCCCGACCAGAAGAGAACGTTGCCGGTCGAGGTCTCGCGGTGGAAATCCGGCCAGGCCATGTTGAGCACGTCGGAGGAGGCGAAGACGCCCTCGTCCGCCATCCGGCGCAGCATCGAGAAGGCGCCCTGCCCGGCCGCGGTGTCGTAGATCAGCTGCCCCGTCTCCGGATCCTGCAAGTCGCCGCCGTGGACCAGGAGGAACTGGAAGAGATCCGGCCCGTTGGTCGGCCGATGCCAGTAGCCGCGGCCCTCCTCGACGACCCCGGCCTCGACCGCGGCCTTGCCGGTCTCGATCACGTCCTCCCAGGTGAAGTCGGCCTCGCGGATCCGCTCCGGCAGCGCGTCGATCTCGTCCTCGGACCAGCCGAGCTCGCGCAAGCCCGCCTTGCTGAAATAGAGCGGCCGCGCCTCGGTATCCTGCGGCACGCCCCAGCGCTCGCCGCGATAGGTCACGGCACCCCAGAGCGCCTCGACGATGTCGTCGAACGCCTCGTGCTTTTCGATGTCCTCGGTGAGCGGGGCGATGAACCCGGCATCGGCCCAGGCCGCGACGTCGACATGCGCCGACTGGATGATGTCGGGCCCGTCGCCGGCCTCGAACGCCAACAGCGCCCGGCGGCGGAAACCCTCCCAGCCGACGGTGTCGAAATCGGCGGTCACATCGACCCGCCAATCGGCGCCCTCCTCCTCCAGCATCGCGTTGAGCCGCTCGGCGGCGAGCTCGAGATTGGTGGCCCGGGGCTCGGACGGCTCGTCCGGGCCGATCGTCCAGGCCTGAAGGCTGATCACCTCTTGCGCCTGGGCGGCCCCGAGGCCCCCGGTCGCCAACAGCACCGCCGCACTGGCGAGCAGGACACTGCGCATCGTCATGGTTCGTTCCCCCCTTGGTTCTGATCGGCGGCAGCGGCTACCCGTGCCACCCGTCCGACGTTCTGGCCGGTTACCCGAGGTCTATGACAATTCGACGGCAGTGGCAATCGAGCCGGCCCGGCGGCTACACCAGATGACGGGGAACGGCTTCGTCCCAATGCTGCTCGAAGACCAGTTCGCCCGCCTCCCAGGCGCGCAGCCGGGCGCGGATGTGGAAGCTCCGGGTGTCCGAGGTCAGCGTCGTCTCGGTGATCGTACGGATGCGCCAGTCGCCGCGGGCGAGGCCGAATTCCCAGACCGTCTCGCCGGTCACCGTCGCCGGGTCGTCATCGGCCACGCTGTAGCGCTCGCGCGCCTTCTTGGTCACCGTGATGTCCTCGCTGGGCAGCCGATAGACGCCGGCGCCGTCGCCGATCTCGGTGGTCACCACGTGGCGCGCATGATCGTGGATCACCCGCCAGCCGTTATCGGCCGGCTCGATCGTCTCGGTCCGGCTGACGTTCGGTCGCGGCGGGCCGAATTCGGGCAGCGTCGCATCGGCCACAACCGGCAGCCGGACCGGCAGGTCGAGGGCGCAATCGGCGGGATGGACGGTCATCGTCACCGGCTCGGGCGAGGGCCAGATCATCGGAAAATAATTGGTCGAAATCGCCAGTTGCAGGCGCTGGCCGGCGGCGAAACGCTGGGCCACCGGCTTGAGCGGCACCCGCACCGTGTAGCGCTCACCCGGCACCAGCGGCTCCGGTGTCTCGTGGCTGGTCCGATGGGTGAGGTTGAAGACGCCGAAGGTGACCCGGGTCGCCGCACCGTCCGGCGCCACGGCCTCGAGCCGCACCGCCACGTTGGCGACCGGCCGATCGACCGAACAGGCCAGCGTCAGCACCGGATCGCCAGCGATCTCCAGGGGCTCGTCGAGCGGTGCGGTAGCGAACAGCAGGCTGCCGCCCGCCTCGAGCCGCTGATCGACCGGCTGATCGCCGGGCTGGGCATAGGAGCACCATTTGCCGGCGGCGATGCCCACGGTCAGTGGCGAGCGGATGGTGAGCGGCGGTTGCGGCTCGCGGCCTCGATGATCGAGCTTCAGCCCGCCGCCCGAGGTCAGCGCGAAGGCGGTCCGCTCGATCTGCGGCGAGGGCCAGCCGGGCTCGGCGATCCAGCGGCCGGGGCGGGCCTCGTAGGCGGATCGCGGCGGCGCCGGATCCTGCATGTAGAGCCGCAGCATCGGCTCGTCCATGATCCCGGTGGCCCGGCCCTTGAGCCAGTGATCCCACCAGCGCAGCGCCTCGTCGGCAAAGCCGATCGCGGGGCCGGGCTTGCCGACCTGCGGGTATTTGTGCGCCCAGGGCCCGATCAGGCCCTTGCGCGGGCCCTTCAGGTTCTGCATCAGCCGGAACACCG
>SLRI01000151.1 GCA_007131045.1 Rhodospirillales bacterium | reverse complement strand
GTCGGCGGCACGCTCGAGCGCAACCAGGTCGCCTTCGGCTTCGCCGACGGCACCGTCCGCTTCGCCGATCTCGGTTTTGAGGTGACCACCACCGCGCGCACCGCGGCACCCATCGGCATGGAGCGGCTGAACGACCGCGACTTCGTTCTGGGCGAGACGATCTACACACCCGTCCAGACCGGCGATTTTCGGACCATCCGCCCGGTCAAGGAGGTGGGCGAGCCGCAGGCGATCTCCGACCACCCGATCATCGCCATCGACTACCGTGTCGGCGGCACCCGCGAGCGCCCGACCATCTCCTTTCTCACCGTCGACAGCGAAGGGGTCGGCCGGCTCAGCCGCTCCAACATCCAGCGCAACCTGATGACCGGCGAGGAACAGGTGCGCACGGTGACCACCACCCTGCCGACCTTGCCGTCCGGCACCGTCGTCACCGACGTGCTGCTCGCCAGCCTCGGCGATCGGGCGATCATCTCGTCGGCCGACGGCACGCTTTTCCGCTACGACCTGCGCAACCCCGACAATCCGAGGCTGGCCGAGCAGCGCCGCGTCTTCCCCGATCCCGGCATCGGCATCTCCGCGATCGCCTACTTGAACGGCGAACAGGCGCTGGTCGTGGGCGGCACCAACGGTGCGGTCGACGTCTTCATGCAGGTCCAGACGCCGGGGGCAGAGACCGCCGACCGGTTCGAGCTGGTCCGGGCCCGGATCCACGAGCCGCAGGCAGCAGCGATCGTCGATATCGGCGTTGCCGTCCGCGACAAATCGCTGGTCACCACCGACGCCGACGGCAATGTCTGGCTCAGGCACTCGACCAGCGATCAGGTGCTGTTCCGGTTCGCGCGGTCGGGCAGCACCGCGACTGACGGCATGGCGCTGATCTATCCGCGCACCGACGGCGCCTTGAAGGTCGACGACAACGGCGTGGCCGACAGCTGGACCGTCCGCCACCCGCACCCGGAGATCACCTGGAAGGTGCTGTTCGGCCGGATCTGGTACGAGGGCTACGGCGAGGAGCGCTTCATCTGGCAGTCGACCGCCGCGACCGACACCTTCGAGCCCAAGTACTCGCTGGTGCCGCTGATCTTCGGCACGCTCAAGGCGACCTTCTACGCGATGCTGTTCGCCCTGCCGATCGCGGTGATGGGCGCCATCTACACCTCCGAGTTCGTTCATGCCGGGGTGCGCAGCACGATCAAGCCGATGATGGAGATGATGGAGAGCCTGCCGACGGTGGTGCTCGGCTTCGTCGCGGCCTTGGTCCTGGCACCCTTCGTCGAGGAATGGATCGCGGCTGTCCTCTTGGCCTTCATCGCCCTGCCCTTGGGCCTGCTCCTGGGTGCGCATCTCTGGCAGATGCTGCCGACCCGGATAGCGCTCCGCTATGGCGGCTTTCCCAAGTTCATCTTGATGGCGCTGGTCATTCTGCTCACCGGCTGGGTCGGCTATCAGGTCGGCCCGACCTTCGAGGACATCCTCTTTGCCGGCGACTTCAAGGCCTGGACCAACGGCGATTTCGGCACCGGCACGCCCTTCATGACCTTCCTCCTCTGGCCGCTCTCGGGCTTGTTGACCGGGATGGCCTTCAACCGGGCCTTTGGCCACGTCTGGCGCGACATGGTGCGCGGCGTCGACCGCGCCGCGGCCGGCCGGATGGTCTTCGCCAAGTGGCTGGTGATGGTCGCTGCATCGCTCTTATTCAGCTGGCTCGTGGCCTCGCTGTTGACGCTGATCGGCTACGACCCGAGAGGCGGCTTCATCGACACCTATGCGCAGAGGAACGCGCTGGTCGTCGGCTTCGTCATGGGCTTTGCCGTCATCCCCAATGTCTACACCCTGGCCGAGGACGCCTTGAACTCGGTGCCGGCCCACCTCCGGGCGGGCTCGCTCGCCTGCGGCGCCACCCCCTGGCAGACCGCCATCTGGGTGATCCTGCCGACAGCGGCCTCCGGCGTGTTCTCGGCGGTGATGATCGGCATGGGGCGCGCCGTGGGCGAGACGATGATCGTCGTCATGGCCGCCGGCAACACGCCGATCATGGAGTGGAACATCTTTTCGGGGCTCAGGACGCTCTCGGCCAATATCGCGATCGAGCTGCCCGAAGCGGTCAAGGACGGAACCAACTACCGCGTCCTGTTCCTCGCCGCCCTCACACTCTTCATCATGACCTTCGTGATCAACACCTTCGCCGAGCTCATCCGCCAGCGCTTCCGCAAGCGCGCCTTTCAGCTGTGACGTAGAGGGACGAGACAAATGGCAGACGCGCTCGACCAGTTCCCGAAGTCCTCGCTGGCAGCAAGGCTCGGCCACCGCCACGTGGCCGGCGAGGAGGCTCGGGGCCGCCGGGTCCGCACCTTCACCGCCGACGTCACCGCGGTGGGCGAGCCCGCCCTTTGGGGCTTCGGTGGGGCCTTGGCCCTCGGCATCATCCTGATCGCCGGCTTCCTCATGATGATCATGTGGAACGGCTTCAGCACCTTCTGGCCCAAGCCGATCATCCAGGTCGAGCTCCGCGACGGCACGGTTCTCGCGGGCGAGCCGGCCCGCGCCGGCCGCTACCGCCCGGGCGACGACGTGATCGCCAGGCTCACGCCCCCAGAGCAGGCGTTCATCGAGGCGAACAACGGCTTCTCCGACCGCACCCTCTACCGCACCGCCAATTACGACCTCTACGGCGACGACTTCGTCTGGGTCTCCGACTTCGAGGTGGCCCAGACCACCGAGCCCCGCGACTTCTTCCTCTTCGAGCGGCAGGAATGGGGCCATTTCGTCGGCCGCATCGCCGGGCTTTTCGTCGACGACCAGCCGGTGGCCGAGGCGGAGATCACCTTCGCGCGCGTCCAGGCCGCCCAGTCCGAGGCCCGCCAGCGCTTCAACGAGATCCGCCGGATCGAGCGCCGCGACATCGGCGCGGTCAACTATAGGATGGAGCAGGAGCGACTGGCAGCCCGGCGGGCCGCCCTC
>SLRI01000351.1 GCA_007131045.1 Rhodospirillales bacterium | reverse complement strand
GCCTCATCGTCGAGGACCTCCAGCGATGCACCCACCCCGGCGCCACTGTCCTGCGCAGGACCGGCGCCACCAGCTATGCGGGCTTCCCGCTGCTCGCCAGCGGCAAGCTGCTCGGCACGGTCTGCTTCCTCTCGGACACGCTGACCCACTTCCGCGACGGCGAGGTGGCGGTCATCCAGTCCATCTGCGACCAGGTGGCGATCACCCTCGAGCGCCGCCGCCTCCAGCGCGAGCTCGAGGAGAGCGAGGCGCGCCAGCGCCTCGTCATGGACAACGCCGTGGCTTTCGCGGCCGTCATCGAGACCGACGGCACGCTGGTCGAGGCCAATGCGCCGGCGCTCGCCGCAGGCGGCCTCGGCCGCGACGACGTGGTCGGCCGGAAGTTCTGGGATTGCTACTGGTGGAGCCACGATCCGCGGGAGGCCGCCCGCCTCGAGGAGGCGGTGGCGAGAGCAGCAGCCGGCGCAGTCGCCCGCTACGACGCCGTGGTCCGCATGGCGGGCGATACCCGCATGACCATCGATTTCATGTTGTCGCCGCTCCGCGGCCCGGACGGTGACGTCGTCGCGCTGATCGCGTCCGGTCTCGACATCACCGAGCGCAAGCAGGCCGAGGCGGAGCTGCGCGATAGCCGGGAACTTTTCCGAACGGTGCTGTCGAGCACGCCCGACCTCGTCTGGGCGAAGGACCGAGAAGGGCGCATCACCCTCGGCAACGAGGCCACCTTCGATCGTCTCGGCGGCGGCGATCCCGAGCGGGTTCTCGGCCGAGACGTCAGCGACCTCGTGGCCGACCCCGCGGAGGCGGAAGCCATCCGGGAGAACGACGCGCGCGTGCTGCGCCGAGGCGAGCCTGTCTTCGTCGAGGAGAGCTTTACGCAGGACGGCGAGGCGTACCATTTCCAGACGCTCAAGGCGCCGTTGCGCGACACCGCTGGTGACATCGTCGGGATCGTCGGCGTCTCACGCGACATCACCGAAAAGAAACGTGGCGAACAGGCGCTGGCGGAGGCGACGGCGCTGCTGGAGTCCCTGTTCCAGAACGCCCCCGTCGGCCTCGGCGTCTGGGACCGCGACTTCCGGTTCGCGCGTATCAACCGGGAGCTCGCGGCGATCAACGGCTTGCCGCCGGAAGCGCATATCGGGCGGCGGCCGGACGAAATCCTGCCCGGTATTGCCGGCCTCGATATCGTTTACGAGCGATGGCGCCAGGTACTGGACACCGGAGAGCCGTGGCGAGGCGTCGAGATCAGCGGCGTGACCCCGGCCCAGCCCGGCCGCGCGCGCTACTGGAGCGAGGACTTCTTTCCGGTCCGTCTCGGCGACCGCAACGTCGCCATCGCCGCGATCGTGCAGGAGACCACCGAGCGCAAGGCGGCCGAGGACGCGCTGCGCACCTCGCGCGACAGCTTCCGCCAGCTGGTCGAGCGCTCGCCCTTCGGCGTCTATGCCGTGGACGCCGACTTCCGCCTCGTGCTGGTGAGCGAAGGTGCGCAGAAGCTGTTCGAAAACGTGCGGCCGCTCATCGGGCGCGATTTCGCCGAGGTGCTGCACACCGTCTGGCCCGAGGCCTTCGCCGACGAGGCCTCCCGGCGCTTCCGCCATACGCTCGAGACCGGTGCGCCCTTTCGGGCACCGGGCAGCGTGGAGCAGCGCGCCGACAGCGGCGAGACCGAAGCCTACGACTGGCGGCTCGAGCGCGTCACGCTTCCCGACGGCCGGCCCGGCGTCGTCTGCCACTTCTACGACCTCTCGGAGCGGCAGCGCCACGAGGAGCACATCCAGCTCCTGATGCGCGAGCTCAACCACCGCTCCAAGAACATGCTGGGGCTGATCCAGGCGATCGCGCACCACACCGCCTCGACCACGCCTGCCGATTTCGTCAAGCGCTTCGGCGAGCGGGTGCGGTCGCTGGCGGCGGCGCAGGACCTGCTCGTCCGGAACGAGTGGCGGGCGGTTCCGCTCGCTGATCTCGTCCGCTCCCAGTTCTCCCACTTCCCCGACCTGATGCAGACGCGCACGCGGATTGCCGGGCCGCCGCTTTCCCTGACGCCGGCAGCGACGCAGGCGCTCGGCATGGCGCTGCACGAGCTCGCCACCAATGCCGTCAAGTACGGCGCGTTCTCGACCGAGACCGGCCGCGTCGCGATCACCTGGGGCGTCGAGGCGGACGAGACCGAGGAGCCGCGGTTCACGCTCTCCTGGGTGGAAAAGGACGGCCCGACCGTGGCCGAGCCACAGCGACGCGGCTTCGGCCATACGGTGACGACCCGCATGGTGGAATCGAGCCTCGGCGGCGAGGTCTCGGTCGATTATGCGCCGGCCGGGCTCGTCTGGCGGCTCGCCTGCCCCCTTCACAATATTTCCCAAGGCGGCTCGTTCGGGCCGGGCCGCGCGGCGCGGCCGGCGATGGCTGCCCCAACCGGCGGCCCGCCGGGTGGCCGGCGCGTGCTGGTGGTCGAGGACGAGCCGCTGGTCGCCGCCGACATCGCCGCCATCCTGACCGATGCCGGCTTCGAGGTCGTGGGCCCCGTCGGCACCGTGGGTCAGGCGCTCGCCCTGCTCGAGCGCCAGGGCTGCGATGCAGCCTTGCTCGACACGAATCTCGGCAACGAGACCTCGGAGCCGATCGCTGGCGCGCTGATCGACCTCGGCAAGCCGTTCGTGATCGTCTCGGGCTGCAGCCGCGAGCAGTTGCCGCAGAGCCTTCGCACCGCACCGCTGATCCAAAAGCCGCCGCGGCCGAGCCTCTTGGAGGCGGAGCTCAGGCGGTGCCTGGAGCCCGCCGGCGCCTGAAGCGGCGCCACCACCCGTCGGCCCCGATGCAGCGCCGAGCCGTATCCAGGTTCGGCCCCGGCGTCTCCGGATCGATGGCGCCACAGAAAAAGCCGTCGCTGTGGTGGTCGCAGATCGGCCCCAGGTGACTGCCCGGCACGCACAAGAGGGGGCCGTTTTCGACGGCGTAAT
>SLRI01000024.1 GCA_007131045.1 Rhodospirillales bacterium | reverse complement strand
GCTGAAATACGCGCTCGACCGCGACGCGCTGTTGCAGACGGTGCTCCGGGGCTACGGCATGGTCGGCAACGACCACCCGATCGGCCCCGCCAACCAGTTCCATGCCGCCGACCTCGAGCAGAGAACCTACGATCCGGACCGGGCGCGCTTTCATCTGCGCGAGGCCGGGCTCGACAGTTTGACCGTCGACCTCTCGGTCGCCGAGGCCGCCTTTGCCGGTGCCGTCGATGCGGGTGTCGTTTATGCCGAGCACGCAGCGGCGGCCGGGATCACCCTCAACGTCGTCCGCGAGCCCAACGACGGCTACTGGTCGAACGTCTGGATGAACAAGCCCTGGAGCGCGGTCTATTGGGGCGGCCGGCCGACCGAGGACTGGATGTTCTCGACGACCTATGCGACCGGGGCATCCTGGAACGACACCTTCTGGTCGAACGAGCGCTTCGACGAGCTCTTGGTCGAGGCGCGCTCCGAGCTCGACCAGGAGCTCAGGCGCGAGATGTATCACGAGATGCAGGCGATCGTCCGCGACGAGGGCGGCGCGGTGATCCCGATGTTCGCCGCCTTCGTCTTCGCCACCTCGGACCGCATCGGCCACGGCGAGTTCGCCAACAACTGGGACATGGACGGGCACAAATGCGTCGAACGCTGGTGGTTCACCTGAGCGCTCGAGGCTGAGGGAGGGTGCATCCCGTCCTGCGGATGATCGGCGAGCGGCTCGGGCTGGGGCTGCTCACGCTCTTTATCGTCTCGCTGATCATCTTCCTCGGCGTCGAGCTTCTGCCCTCTGATATCGCCCAGGAGCTTCTGGGGCAGGCCGCCACGCCCGAAACCGTGGCGGCCCTGCGCACCAGGCTCGGCCTCGACGTGCCGCCGCATGTCCGCTATCTCGACTGGCTGGTCGGCATGGCGCAGGGCGATTTCGGCCGCTCGCTCGCCAGCGGCCGCGAGATCAGCGAGCTGATCGGCACCCGACTCTACAACACTCTCTTCCTCGCCGGGCTCGCTGCCGTCATCTCGGTGCCGCTGGCGCTGACGCTCGGCATCCTGGCGGCCCTCTGGCGCAACTCGCTGTTCGATCGCGGCGTCAACACGGTAGCCCTGGGTGCGGTGTCGCTGCCCGAGTTCTTCATCGCCTATATCCTGATCCTCTGGCTCGCGGTGACGCTCGGGGTCTTTCCCTCGATCAGCAACATCAACCCCGACACGCCCTTCTGGGAGCGGGTCTACCGGACCATGCTGCCGGCCCTGACCCTGACCCTGGTCGTCGTCGCCCACATGATGCGGATGACCCGGGCCGCGATCCTCAACCTGATGGCCAGCCCCTATATCGAGATGGCGCGCCTCAAGGGGATCAAGAACAGCCGGATCATCACCCATCACGCGCTCCCGAACGCGCTCTCGCCGATCATCACCGTGGTCGTCCTCAACCTCGCGTTTTTGATCGTCGGCGTGGTCGTGGTCGAGGTGGTCTTCGTCTATCCGGGGCTCGGCCAGCTTCTGGTCGATTCGGTCGCCAAGCGTGACCTGCCGGTGGTCCAGGCCTGCTCGCTGATCTTCGCCATGACCTATATCCTCTTGAATCTTTTGGCCGATGTGCTCGCCACCTTGAGCAATCCCAGGCTCAGGAATCCGCGATGACGGCGACCCTCAAGCTCTTCGGCCAGGCCCCCTGGAGCGCCAAGCTCGGCGTCGTGCTGATCATCGTCTATGTCACCGTCGCCCTCTTCGCGCCGGTGATCGCCCCTTACGGCGAACGTGCCATCGTCGGCTTCGAGTACGAGCCCTGGTCGCAGGCCCACCCGCTGGGCACTGACAATCTCGGCCGCGACATGCTGAGCCGGCTGATCTATGGCGCGCGCAACACCGTGGGCATCGCCTTTGCCACCACGGTGCTGGCCTTTCTCCTCGGCGGGGCGATGGGCCTGATCGCGGCCACCCTCGGCGGCTGGACCGATCAGCTCCTATCCCGGCTGGTCGACGTGATGATGGCGATCCCGCAGCTGATCTTCGCACTTCTGATCCTGACCATCGTCGGCACCTCGGTAATCTCGCTCATCCTCGTCATCGCGGTGCTCGATTCGACCCGCGTCTACCGGCTCTCCCGGGCGGTCGCGATGAACATCGTGGTGATGGACTTCGTCGAGGCTGCCAAGCTTCGCGGCGAGGGCTTGTGGTGGATCATCCGCTACGAGATCCTGCCCAATGCGATGCCGCCCCTGGTCGCCGAGTTCGGCCTGCGGTTCTGCTACGTCTTTCTCTTCATCAGCGCACTCTCCTTCCTCGGCCTCGGCATCCAGCCGCCTACCGCCGATTGGGGCAGCATGGTCCGCGAGAACGCGACGCTGATCAGCTTCGGCGACATCACGCCCTTGCTGCCGGCCGCCTGCATCGCCGTCCTGACCATCGCCGTGAACTTCGTGGTCGACTGGTTCCTGATGAAAACCAGCGGGTTGAAGGAATGAGCGGACGCGAAGTATTGCTCGAGATGAAGGGCCTCGAGATCGAGGCCCGGGTCGGCGAGACCTGGAGCGAGATCGTCCACGGCATCGACCTCACCCTGCACAAGGGCGAGGTGATGGGGCTGATCGGCGAATCGGGGGCCGGCAAGTCCACCATCGGCCTCGCCGCCATGGGCTTCGCCCGCGACGGCTGCCGGCTGTCGGGCGGCGAGATCCGCTTCGACGGCATCGATCTGATGCGGGCATCCGAGCGGCAGAAGCGGCGGCTCAGGGGCTCGCGCATCGCCTATGTGGCGCAGAGCGCGGCTGCGGCCTTCAACCCGGCGCACCGGATCATCGACCAGTTCTGCGAGGCGCCGCTCGAGCACGGACTGGCCGGCCGGCGGGAGAGCGAGGCCTATGGCAAGGAGCTGTTCGCCCGGCTGCGCCTGCCCGAGCCCGAGAGCATCGGCTTCCGCTACCCGCACCAGGTCTCGGGCGGCCAGCTGCAGCGCGCCATGACCGCCATG
>SLRI01000363.1 GCA_007131045.1 Rhodospirillales bacterium | reverse complement strand
GAAGCATCCCTCCTTGCCGGCCCCGACGGACTCGATGCCTACCGGGCAATCGCCGCTTCGGCAGCCCGGGTCCTGCGGCCGGGCGGCCTGATCGCACTGGAGATCGGCGCCGGCCAGGCGGCAGCCGTCATGGCCATTCTGGACAACGCCGGCTTCGTGGCGCGCCACTGTCGCCCCGACCTCGCCGGCCGCGACCGCGCCGTCATCGGCCGCCGTCGGGACTGACCGGCATTGCCTTGCTGCACTGCGCAATTCAGCCTTTCGCCTTTCACCCGACCAAGCTATGTGGGAACCATGTAAAAATCCTTGCAAGGAATTATTATGCGGCGATGGCTCGTTATTTCGACGCTGCTCCTCGGTTTCGGACTCGCCGCTTGCGACCAGGCCGACGAAACCACCGCCACCGCAGCGCCGCCGCCCCCCGGCGTCGGCGTGGCACCCGTGGTCCGCAAGGCCGTCACGCCCGAGCTCCAGTTCGTCGGCCGGGTCGAGGCGATCGATGCGGTCGACCTCGAGGCCCGGGTCACCGGCTTCCTCGCCGGCCGCTTCTTCGAGGAAGGGGCCACGGTCGAAGCGGGCGACCTGCTCTTTCGCATCGAGCCCGGCCCCTACACGGCGGCCGTCGCCGCCCGGCGGGCGGAGCTCGCGCGGACCGAGGCCACGCTCCTCAACGCCACCCAGCAGCGCCAGCGGATGGAGCCGCTGGTCGCCCGTGACGCCCAGCCCCAGGCCCGGCTCGACGAGCTGATCGCCGCCGAAGGCGAGGCCCGGGCCAATCGCGACGGGGCAGAGGCCGCCCTCGACCGGGCGCTGATCGACCTCGACTACACCGAGATCAAGGCCCCCTTCCACGGCCGGATCGGCCGCGCCGCCTTCGCCGAAGGTGCCGTCGTCGGCCCCGCCTCCGGCCCCCTGGCCCGCCTCGTCAAGCTCCACCCCATCTTCGTCACCATTCCGGTCACCGACCGGGCGATGCTCGCCATCCGCCGCACCGAGGACGCCGCCGAGCAGTTCCTCCCCTACCTCCGGCTCGGTGACGGGACCACCATCGACGAGCCCGGCCGCTTCGTCTTCTTCGACCCGCAGGTCGACACGACGACCGACACCGTCCGGGTCCGCGCCGAATTCGAGAACACGAACGAGCTCCTGCTGCCCGGCCAGTTCGTCACCGTCCATATCCGCGCCACCGAGCCCGAGCTGCAGCTCGTCATCCCGCAAACCGCCGTGCAGCAGGACCAGGCTGGGCAAATGGTCCTCACCCTCGACGAGAACAACGTCGTCCAGGTCACCCGGGTCACCATGGGCGAGCGCGTCGATACCGACTGGGTGGTCCAGGGCGGCCTCGAGGAAGGCCAGACGGTGATCGTCGAGGGCCTGCAACGGGCCAGGCCCGGAACCACCGTCCAGCCGCACGCCGCCAACGCCGCGCTCGGGAGCTGAGGCCCATGTTCTCGGCCTTCTTCATCACCCGCACCCGCTTTGCGATGGTGATCTCCGTGATCATCATCCTCGCCGGTGCGATCGCGATTCAGGCCCTGCCCGTGGCCCAGTTCCCGGAGATCGTCCCGCCCCAGGTCCGGGTCGAGGCCCGCTACCCCGGCGCCAATGCCGAAATCGTGGCGGAGACCGTGGCAGCCCCGATCGAGGCCCAGGTCAACGGTGTCGAGGACATGCTCTACATGACCTCGACCAGCAACAATGCCGGCACCTATCAGCTCGACATCACCTTCGCCGTCGGCACCGACCCGGACATCGCCGCGGTCAACGTCCAGAACCGCGTGGCGCTCGCCACCCCGACCCTGCCGATGGAGGTGACCCAGCAAGGCGTCGCTGTCAGGAAGCAGTCGACCAACATGCTGCTGACGGTCAACCTCCTCTCACCAAACGGCACCTTCGACCGCCTCTTCCTCTCCAACTACATGGAAATCAACATCCGCGACCCCCTGGCGCGGATCGCAGGCGTCGGCGAGGCGAGCCAGTTCGGGCCCTTGGACTACGCCATGCGGGTCTGGCTCGACCCCCAGGTGATGACGGCACTGGGCATCAGCGAAGCCGAGGTGGTCGACGCCATCCGCCGGCAGAACCTGCAGGCCGCAGCCGGCAGGCTGGGTGCCCCGCCCGACAACGCCGGCAGCGCCTTCACCTACACGCTGCAGACCCAGGGCCGGCTCACCGAGGTCGGCGAATTCGAGCGCATCCTGGTCCGCACCAACCCCGACGGCTCGGTCATCCGCCTCGGCGACGTCGCCCGCATCGAGCTCGGCTCGCGCACCTACGACGCCGATGCCTGGATCGACGGCGTGCCCACCGCAGCCCTCGGCATCTACCTCTCACCCGGCGCCAACGCCCTCGACACCGCGGACCGAGTCTACGAAACCCTTGATCGCCTGGCCGAGCGCTTCCCCGACGACCTGGTCTACGACATCTACTACGACACCACGGACTTCGTGCGGATCAGCATGCGCAACGTGGTGATCACCCTCTTTCAGGCCCTCACCCTGGTCATCATCGTCACTTTCGTCTTCCTCGGCGACTGGCGCGCCACCCTGGTCCCGGTGCTGGCCATCCCGGGCTCGATCATCGGCACCTTCGCCGTCCTCCTGGCAGCCGGCCTCTCGATCAACACCATCTCGCTGTTCGCCGTGATCCTCGCCATCGGCATCGTCGTCGACGACGCCATCGTCGTGGTCGAGAACACGCAACGATTGATCGACGAGGAGAAGCTGAGCGCCCGGGACGCCGCCAAGAAAGCCATGGAGCAGGTGACCGGGCCGGTCATCGCCACCACGCTCGTGCTCTACGCGGTCTTCGTGCCGACCGCGTTCCTGCCCGGCATCACCGGCCAGCTCTACCTCCAGTTCGCGGTCACCATCTCGGTGGCGGTCACCCTCTCCTCGCTCATCGCCCTGACCCTCAGCCCGGCACTCTGCGGCCTGCTCTTGCGCCCGTCGCGGGCACCACGCGGCCCG
>SLRI01000709.1 GCA_007131045.1 Rhodospirillales bacterium | reverse complement strand
TTCATCAGGGTCGACTTGCCCGCACCATTCTCGCCGAGAAGAGCGTGGACCTCCCCTGCCCTGACCTCGAAGTCGACCTTGTCGAGGGCGGTGACGGCCGGGAAGCGCTTGGTGATGCCGGCCAAGTGGAGGACCGGATCGGTTTGGTGGGTGGCTCGGGCGGCGGCGTTCATAGGCGGAGCTCCTGCGCGCCACGGCGGCTGACCTGGCGGTCGATGAAGAGGACGGTGATCAGGATGACGCCGAGGATCACCAGGACGTAGAAGGCCGGGACCTGCATCAGGTTCATGCCGTTCCTCAGGATCCCGATGGCGAGCACGCCGCCGAGCGTGCCGATGATGCTGCCCGAGCCGCCGGCGAGCTTGGTGCCGCCGAGGACCACGGCGGTGATCGTCCAGAGCTCGAACTCGCGGCCGAGATTGGGGGTGGATGCGCCCATCTGGGTCGAGAGGGTGACGCCGGCGAGGGCCGCGAAGAAGCCCACGATCATGAAGTTCACGACCATGTGCGGGCCGACCTTGATCCCGGCGTTGATCGCGGCCTCGCGGTTGCCGCCCACCGCATAGGTGTTGCGGCCGTGCACGGTGGAGGAGAGGATCCAGTGCATCAGCGCGGCAAAGCCGAGGAAGATGACGGCAAGCGTGGGCAGTGGCCCGACGGTGCTCATGCCGAAATCGGCATAGGCGAAGTCGGTGGCGAAGAAGGATTGTTCTTGGGTGTAGAGGAAGACCAGGCCGCGCACGCCGATCATGGCACCCAGCGTGACGATGAAGGCGTCGACCCCGGTTTTCCAGACGATCATGCCGTTCATGAAGCCGAGCGCGATGCCGGCGGCCAGGGCCACGGTGACGGCGGGGAAGATGCCGATGTCGGCCTGCAGGCCGACGGCGAGCGAGGCTGCAAGGGCGACGACGGCGCCGACCGAGAGGTCGATATTGCCGTTGATCATGACGAAGGTCATGCCGAGCGCGATCAGCCCGATGGTCGAGGTCTGGATCAGGATGTTCTTGAAGTTCTGGATGTCGAGGAAGTGCGGCGAGCCGAAGCTGAAGAAGATCGTGATGGCGATCACGAAGAGCCAGATCGGCTGGGCGAAGACGAGCGCCTTGAGCTTTTGCATGTTCCGGCTCCCCTATTTGAACGCGGTGAACAGGCGGCCGCGCTTGGAGGCCACGTCGAGCCAGACGGCGAGGATGATGACGACCCAGGTGACCAGCCACTGGGTGTAGTAGGGATAGCCCATGAGGATCAGCGCGTTCTGGATGAAGGCGAGGATCAGCACACCGAGCACGGTCTTGATCACGCTGCCGGAGCCGCCCAAGAGGCTGGTGCCGCCGAGGATGACGCCGGCCAGGACCAGGAGCTCGTAGCCCTGGCCGACGTTGTTCTGCGAGCCCATGACCCGCGAGCCCATGATGACGGCGGCACAGCCGACGGCGAAGGCGGAGATCAGGTAGGTGGTGAAGACCATCCTGGATCGATTGATGCCGGAGAAGACGGCGGCCGTGGGGTTGCCGCCGACGGCGAAGACCCGGCGGCCGTAGCTGGTTCGCCGGAGCACGATCTCCATGATGACGGCGAGGCCGAGGAAGATGACGATGGGCGTAGCGATGCCGAGGACGTAGCCGCGGCCGAAGATCGCGAACCAGGTGTCCTGGTCGCGGATGTCGACGTTCTGCCCGCCGGTATAGATCAGGACGATGCCCTGGATCGCCGAGAGCATGCCCAGCGTGACGATCAGCGAGTTGAGCCTGAGGTAGCCGACGAGAAAGCCGGTGACGGCACCGATGCCCATGGTGGAGACGAACATCACCAGCATGGCCGGGCCGGGGCCGATCTTGTCGTGCAGGTCGACCACGACAACGGTGGCGAAGGAGAGCAGGGAGCCGACCGAGAGGTCGAGATTGCCGCCGATGACGACGACGGTCACGCCCACGGCGATGGTGCCGATGATGGCGGCCTGGCGCAGCACGGTCATCAGGTTGTCGGCGCTCATGAAGCGGTCGGAGGTGAACGCGAAGCCGATGGTGAAGACGATGAACGCGATCAGGATGCCCTGCTGGCCCAGGAAGGCCTTGAGCTGCGCCCCGTTCACCGTGGCGGTCTTGATGTCGGTCGCCAAGGCTGCCTCCCTGTCCTTTATTGTGGCAGCGGCGGGGATGCCCGGCATCCCCGCCATTTCTTCTGCAGCGATGTAGCCGCGCCTAGAACACGGGCTTACTGAACTCGTCCATGTTGGCCTGGGTGATCTTGGGCGTGTCGAAGTAGTTGAGGAACGGCACCTCCTCGCCCTGGATCACGGCGAGCGCGGTGTCGAGCGCGTTTCGCGCGTCCTCGACCGGCGACTGGTAGACGGAGCCCCAGTATTCGCCGCGCTCCATCGCCTCGTAGCCGACGGCGAAGTTGGTGGCGCCGATGAGCACCATGCCATCGGCGCGGCCGGCGGCCTTGGCGGCATTCAGCGCGCCGACGCCCATGTTGTCGTCGCCGGAATAGACGCCGTCGATCTGGTCGTACTTGGTGAGGAAGTTCTCCATCACCCGCTGCGCCCGCTCGCGGTTCCAGTCGCCCGGCTGGCTCTCCATGATCTCGACCCCGGGGCAGGCCTCGGCGAGCCTGTCCTCGAAGCCTTCCTGGCGCTCCATCGCGGTGGTGTAGCCGGGCTGGCCGGTGATCTGGACGATCTGGCCCTCGCCGTCGAGGGCGTCGCACATCATCTCGGCCGCGTAGTTGCCCTGGGTGATGTTGTCGGGGCCGGAGAAGGAGGCGATGAATTCGAAGCCTTCCTCGGCGATCTGCGAGTTGGTGATGACGACGGGGATGCCGGCCATGTGCGCCTGGCGGACCGCCGGGACGACGGCCTGGCCTTGGGTCGGCCAGATGATGATGGCGTCCACCCGCTGCTGGATCAGGTCCTGGATCTGGCCGATCTGCCGGGCGACGTCGCCGCCGGCGTCGAGCACCACGGTCT
>SLRI01000700.1 GCA_007131045.1 Rhodospirillales bacterium | reverse complement strand
CTTCGGCTATTATTCCTAAATACCGGTCGATCAGGCTCGCTCGATCGCGGCGTCCACCAGTTGCGGGTCGACGTCGGGCAGGAGGACACGGCCGGTGCCGTCGGCGCGGGGGCGGTAGCCGGCGAGCTGGACGGTCAAGGGCGCGTCGCGCTCCTCGGGCACGGCGCAGAGCCCTTGCCGGGTGAGCGCTCGGCCGAGCGAGGGGCGGGCGGTGAGCCAAGCGAACGGGATGGCGAGCAGGAGGCCGCCGACCACCGGCAGGGTCCAGGGCAGGACACTCGGCATGGCGAGCGCGAAGCCGGTCAGCATGACCATGCCCAGGACGCATTGCGGCCAGAGGCCGCGCGCCGCATCGGCGAAGGCGACGCTGTGATCGGCGCGCCGCTGCGGCTCCCAGCGGACCATCCGGCCGAACGGCAATCCGGCGATGAAGATGGTCTGCGCTACCGCCATCGCCGGGCCGATGACCAGGGCGAAGAAGAACTCGGCCACCGCCGAGGCGGCGAGCACCCGGCCGCCGCCATAGGCCCGGCGCGCTTCCGGGCGCAACGCCACGTCGATCAGCCCGGCGAGCTTGGGCGTCAGGTTGACCGTCATCATGATGGCGAAGAGGCCGATGCCGAGCAGCACCATGGTCTCCGACCAGACCGCCTCGGCTGCGCCTTCGCCGCCCGTGCCCCAATCGAAGCCGAAGCCGATGCTCACGGCCTTGGCCAAGCCGGCCAGCATGAAGCCGAGCCAGGCGGGGCCGGCCATGTACATCAGGATGGCGAGTGCCAGCTGCAGCCGGCCCATGGCGCGAAAGCCGCCCACCGGCAACAGCCGCCAATACTGCATGTTGCCCTGGCACCAGCGCAAATCGCGGCGGAGAAACTCGGGCAATGTCGGCGGATTGACCTCGAACGAGCCGCCCTCCTCGGGGATCACCCGGACCTCGTAGCCGGCGCGCCGCATCAGCGCCGCCTCGACCATGTCGTGGCTGAGGATCAGCCCGCCCGAGGGCGGCTCACCCGGCAGATGCGGCAGCCGGCAGTGGCGGGTGAAGGCGTCGGTGCGGATCAGCGCGTTGTGCCCCCAATAGGGTCCGGCATCGCCCAGCCACCAGGCCGAGCCGGTGGTATAGGATCGCATCCCGTGCCGCATGCCGAACTGGAAGATGCGGGCGAAGGCGGAAGAGGACGGCAGGCCCACGATCAGCGTCTGCAGGATGCCGACCCCGGGGTTCTGGTCCATGATCCGCACCAGCCGGGTGAGCAGCCGGCCGCTCATCAGGCTGTCGGCGTCGAGGGTGACGAAATACGCGTACTCGGCACCCCGCCGGTCCAGCCACTCCCAGATATTGCCGGTCTTGTGGTCGGTGTTGACCGTCCGGCGGCGATAGAAGAGGCGCGAAGGCGCCGGATCGACGCGGCGCCACGCCCTGAACAGTTGCTCCTCCTCGGCGGCGATCGCGGGATCGCAGGTATCGCTGAGGACGTAGACGTCGAAGGCCTGGCCGCTGCCCGCCCGGTCCAGGCTCTCGACGGTGGCGCGCAGATGGCGGAACACGGCGTCGGGGTCCTCGTCGTGGACGGCCATCAAGAGCGCGGTGCGGCCCCGCAGCGGCAGGTCCAGGTCGCCATCGCGGAGCATCGGCGTCACGTAGCCGGCGGGATCGGGCTTGGTGTGCAGGATGAAGAGGCCGATCAGCGCGTTCCAGAAGCCGATGATCGTCCAGGGCAGGGTCAGCGCCAGGCAGCCGAGCATCAGCCAGTCGAGCGCCGTGTAGCCGTCACGGCCGATCAGCCAGGCGAAGGCGCCGAACGCCGCAGTCATGGTGGCGAGCACCAAGGCGGCGAACACGGCACGGCGCAGGCCGAAGCGCTCCGGGTGCGCGACAGAAGGGCTCATCATGTTCAAGCTGACCGTTTTTGTTGTCTGGATTCGCGTGCTTCCGGCTCGGTTCTTCTCGGGCGGCGCCGGCTTGCCGCCCCGTTTGCCGCCCCGTTTGCCGCAGTGCGACAGCCAATATAGAAGGGACGTCGCCTGCGGCACGCCCATCCGCCCGCGTTTTCGCCATTCGGAATGGACGATCGCCCAGAGTGCTCGTGGCGGACCGCCATTCGACATCAAAAGAAGAGGAGAAGCCCATGACATTGCACGCTTTATCGCCAGAGGCCGAGGAGTCGACCGCGGCCGACCGCCGGGCGCTGGCTGCGGCGTTCCGCCTCGCCGTTCGCTTCGATCTGCACGAGGCGATCGACAACCACTTCAGCTTGGCGATTGATGATGAGCGGTTTTTGATCAACCCCTACGGCATCCACTGGTCACAACTCCGGGCTCGCGACCTCCTGGTCGTCGACGCTGCCGGACGGGTGCTCGAGGGTGCTGGCGAGGTCGAGGCCACGGCCCTCTTCATTCATGCCGCGATCCACCGCCGCCACCCCGACGCCCGCTGCGTGCTGCACACCCACATGCCGTTCGCCACCGCGATCACCTGCACGGAGGGCGGCCGGCTGGAGCCGGTGAGCCAGACAGCGGCGCTGTTCGACGGCAAGATCGCCTATGACGACCACTACGGCGGGCTCGGCGACAACGCCGAGGAAGGCGATCGCCTGGCCGAGGCGATGGGCGACAAGCCCGTGCTGTTCATGGCCAATCACGGCATCATCACGACCGGCGCCGATCCGGCCCAGGCCTTCAACGCGCTCTACTACATCGAGCGCGCCGCCCGGCTGCAGGTCATGGCCGGAGCGAGCGGCCGGCCGTTGAAGCGCCTGCCGCCGGAGATCGTGGCCAAGACCGCATCGGGCTGGGCCGGCATGACCGGCCATGCCGAGCGCCACTTCACGGCACTAATCGCCGTGCTCGACGCCGAGGCACCAGACTACGCCGAGCTCTGAGCGGTCCCTCCGTTCGGGTGCCCGGCGCTGCCCGATGGAACCATTCGCGGGCGCAGCACGTCATGCTTCGTAGCGGCGCGCAGTGCCGTCGGTTCCG
>SLRI01000381.1 GCA_007131045.1 Rhodospirillales bacterium | reverse complement strand
TGAAATGGGTGCTCAACGAGGGCGACGGCGCCTTCTACGCGCCCAAGCTCGACTTCAAGCTGAAGGACGCGATCGGCCGCGAGTGGCAGTGCGGCACGGTGCAGGTCGACATGAACATGCCGCACCGGCTCGAGCTCGCCTATATTGGCGAGGACGGTGCCAAGCACACGCCGCACATGGTGCATCGCGCCATCCTCGGCAGTTGTGAGCGGTTCATCGGGGTCTTGATCGAGCACTATGCCGGGCGACTGCCGATCTGGCTGGCCCCGGTGCAGGCGGTGGTGGCGACGGTCACCAACGAGGCAGATGCCTATGCCGGCCTGGTCCGGGACGCCCTGGCCGGGGCCGGCATCCGGGTCGAGCTCGATACCAGGAGCGACAAGATCTCCTACAAGGTGCGCGAGCATTCGCTCGCCAAGGTGCCCTTCATCATGGCGGTCGGCGGCCGCGAGGCCGAGGCAGGGCAGGTGAGCCTGCGGCGGCTCGGCAGCCAGGCGCAAGAGGTGCTTTCGCTTGACGACGCGATTGCCATGTGTCAGCGAGAATCCGCAGCGCCGGACAAACGCGCCTGACCTCGATCATTCTACTTGTCAGGCGTGGCGATAGGGTCGAACGATGCGATGTCGTTCGGCCAATTGGCCGTCGCGCTACCCGTTTGAAACATTGGAGGTCGATCACGGCTGATGGCAGTACAAGCAAAAGGCGATGAACACCGCATCAACGACCGCATCGAATCCCGGGAGGTTCGGCTGGTCGATCAAGACGGTGAAATGCTCGGGGTCGTACCGTTGCGCGATGCCCTGATCCGTGCCGAAGACGTCGGCCTCGATCTCGTCGAGATCTCGCCCAACGCCACGCCGCCGGTCTGCAAGATCCTCGACTACGGCAAGTTCAAATACGAGGCGCAGAAAAAGGCCAACGCCGCCAGGAAGAAGCAAAAGGTCATCGAGGTCAAAGAGATCAAGATGCGCCCGTCGATCGACCAGAACGACTACGGCATCAAGATGAAGAAGGTGCGCGAGTTCATCGACGAGGGCGACAAGGTCAAGGTCACCATGCGGTTCCGCGGGCGCGAGATGGCGCACCAGCATCTGGCCATCAACATCCTGGAAAAGGTCAGGGAGGAGATGGCCGACGTCGCCAAGGTCGAGCAGTTCCCCAAGCTCGAGGGGCGGCAGATGATCATGGTGATGGCCCCGATCAAGTGAGCGCCGAGCGGCTCGAAGCCCTGCGCCGGCAGTTGCGGCAGCAGGGTGCGGACGGGTTCGTCCTGCAGCGCACCGACCAGCACGGCAGCGAGCACCTGCCACCGGGCGAGGAGCGTCTGGCCTGGCTCACCGGCTTCACCGGCTCGGCCGGCCAGGCGGTGGTGCTACAGGACAAGGCCGCGGTCTTCACCGACGGCCGCTACACGGTGCAGATCGCCCAGGAGGTCGCGGGCGACCTCTTCGAGCGTTGCGACAGCACTGCCCGGCCGCCGAGCAAGTGGCTCGAGGCCGAGCTCCAGTCGGGCGTGGTCCTCGGCTACGATCCGAAGCTCACCCGAAAGGCCGAGCGGCAGACCCTCGAACGGCTCTGCCGCAACCGTGGTGCCACGCTCCGGGCACTCGATGTCGATCCGATCGACGCGATTTGGCAGGACCGCCCGCCCCCGCCCCTTGCCCCGGTGGTCGCGCACGACGAGCGCCATGCCGGCGAGAGCAGCCCCGCCAAGCGCCAGCGGATCGGTGAGCAGATCGCCGCCGACGGCGCCGACTGGCTGCTGGTGACCGCTTGCGACAGCATCGCCTGGCTCTTGAACATTCGCGGTTCGGACGTGCCCTTCAACCCGCTCTGCCTCAGCCACCTGCTGCTCGCAGCGGACGGCAGTGCCAGGTGGTTCGTCGACCCGGAAAAGCTCGAAGGCGAGCCGGTGGTCGACGCCACAGTCGAGACCCGCGGCTATGCGGCGATCGACGATGCCCTGGACGAGCTGGGTGCCGCAGCCGCGCGGGTGCTGGTCGATCCGACGTTGAACGCGGTGGGCTTCGCCGATCGGCTGGCGCGGGCCGGGGCGCGGGTCGTCGAGGCCAAGGATCCGATCCCGCTGGCCAAGGCGAAGAAGAACGAGACCGAGATCGAAGGGGCGCTCGCCGCGCAGCGGCGCGACGGCGCGGCGGTCGTGCGCTTTCTCGCCTGGCTCGACCAGCAGCCCCTGGACGGCAGCCTCACCGAGATCGATGCGGCGGCCCACCTGCACGACGAGCGCGCCCGCGACCCGCTGTTCCGCGGCCCGAGCTTCGAGACCATCTCGGCGCACGGGCCCAACGCCGCCCTGCCGCACTACCGGGTGAGCGAGACCAGCAACCGGCCGTTGACCGCGGGCACGCTCTACCTCGTCGATTCCGGCGGCCAGTACCCCGACGGCACCACCGACATCACCCGGACCATCGCGCTGGGCCAGCCCACCGCCGATATGGTGCTGCGCTTCACCCTGGTGCTCAAGGGCCACATCGCGCTCTCCGAGGCGATTTTTCCCGAAGGCACGGCCGGCGGCCAGCTCGACATGCTGGCGCGGCAGTTCCTCTGGCGGCGCGGCCTCGACTACGACCACGGCACCGGGCACGGCATCGGCAGCTATCTCTGCGTCCACGAGGGGCCGCAGCGGCTGGCCAAGCGCGGCGGCGACACCGCCCTCGAAGCCGGGATGATTCTCTCCAACGAGCCCGGCTACTACCAGCCCGAGGCTTATGGCATCCGCATCGAGAACCTGGTGCTGGTCGAGGCGGCACCGATGCCCGAGGGCGGCGAGCGTGCGCTCTTGTGCTTTCGGAACCTCACCCTCGCCCCGATCGACCGGCGGCTGATCGACCCGCATCTCTTGACCGAGCCCGAGCGGCGCTGGCTCGACACCTACCACGCGAGGGTGCTCGACGAGTTGTCGCCGCTGCTGGATGCGCCCGGCAAGGCCTGGCTGGAGCGGGCGACGGCGCCGCTTTGA
>SLRI01000546.1 GCA_007131045.1 Rhodospirillales bacterium | reverse complement strand
GGACTGGTCGAGCTCGGGGTCGGTGACCGGGGCGAGGGCCCGGCGGACGTCGGCTTCACTCGGCGGCACGGTCGAGCCCGGGATCGCTGATCCGGCAGTCGGGCGGGACGTCGAGGTCGTAGAGCCTGGCGGCATTGAGGCCCAGGATCTTGCGCTTGACGTCGAGGGTGAGCGCGGTGCCGGCTTCCCTGGCGGTGGCCTCGTCAAAGTCGAAGTCCATGAAGTGCTCGATGATCCATTTCGGGCTGGTGATCGCGTAGTCGCTGCCGAAGATCAGCCGGTCGGGGCCGACGAAGAAGAGGAGGTCGGCGAGCATCTGGGCGAAGTAGCGGGGCCGGGCGTGGATGAAGGAGGGGATCAAGGCCAGGCCGCCCAGGACGTTGGGTTCTTGTGAGGCGATCCAGCAGAAATCGTCGACCCGCGGCATGCCGCAATGGTCGACGACGAAGGTGAGGTCGGGGAAGGCCGTGGCCACGTGGTCGACGTCGCGGACGTCGAAGGCGTCCATGTTCAAGGGGTGGATGGTCGGGCCCTTGTGGATGTGGATGATGGAGATGCCGAGCTCGCGGCAGGCCTCCATGTAGCGGCCGACGCGGTCCTCCTTCAGCGAATAGCCCTTCGATTCGCCGTACCATTCGGCGGTGTAGATCTTGACGCCCTTGAAGCCGAATCGGGCGTGATCGGCCCTGAGCCGGTCGAGGCCGCGCTCGCCTTCGCGCGGGTCCATGCGGCCGTTGAGGATCGCCTTCTCGCCGCAAAGGTCGCGGAGCGCGGCGCACTGCTCGGTGGTGTTGAAGCCCTCGACGTAGAACTCCTCGAGGTAGGTGGGCAAGAGGATGGCGTAGTCGCAGTAGCCGTCCTCGAACAGGTCCTTTCGCGCCCGTTCGGGGCCGTAGTGGAGGAAGCGCTCGAAGGGCCAGCGTTCGGCCTCGGGCGTCATCCCCTCGTGGCCGTTCCAGAAGCTCTCGATGAAGGTGAGGCCGTAGCGGTTCCGGCGGTTGGCCTCGCGGGCGTCCCAGAGATGGACGTGGCCGTCGACGACGAAGACCTTGTCGCCCGCCTCGGTCTCGAACATCGCCCCGCCTCCCGCTTTTTTCGCGCTGGGCGCAAGATGTCATGCGGCGGCGATGGACGACAAGTCGATTTGCGTGGCAACGGTTCGTCTCGCCGGACATGGTGGCGCGTCGGGAGGTGACGGTTGCGGGACGAGTTGCGGGATCGGCTGTTCCTGGCGGCGGAGATCGAGGCCGAGCGCCTCCTGGCGGTCATTCGGCTGATCGTGGCGGTGCTGTTGGCGAGCACGCTCGGCGCGGCACTCCTGGCGATGGACGGGTTGCCGTTCGAGGCGCGGCGGCAGGTGCTCGTCGCCTTTCCGGTGCTCTCGGTCTATCTGGCGGCTGGGGTCCTGTCCTATCGGCTGGCGACGCCCGAGCGGTTTCGCGGGTGGATGCCCTGGCTGTTCACCGTGGCCGATGGCGGGCTCGTTCTGTTCAACGTGGCGATGACGGTGATCAATCTCGGGGCCCCTGCCTCCAGTCTCTGGTTGTTTCCGGCGACCTGGCTCGCCCCCTTGGTGCTGGCCTTCGGTACGCTGCGCTATCGGCCGAGCCTGCAGGCGGCATCGGGGGTGCTGCTGGTCGGCGGCTTTGCGGTGCTGCTGGCCCTGCTGCCCGACGATCTCTCCGGGTTGCCGGCGATCGTGCCGCTCTTGGAGGGGCCGCCGACGCTGGTCCGGCTGGTCATGCTGGCACTCTTGGCGGTGGTCCTGGTGCTGGCTGCGGCGCGGCGCCGGGCGCTGCTCGAGCGGGCGATCGACGAGGCCGGGCAGCGGGCCAATCTGGCGCGCTATCTGCCGCCCGAGATCGCGGATCTCCTGGCCCGGGGCGATGCCCTGCGGTTGCGGCAGGGCTGGGAGGTGGAGGTCGCCGTGCTCGTGGTCGACATCCGCGGCTTCACCAGCCGGGTCGAGAGGTTCTCGGAGCCGGCCGAGGTTTCGACCTTTCTCGGGCGATTTCGCGGCCACGTGATCGCGGCGGCCGAGGCGTCGGGCGGGGTGGTGGACAAGTTCGTGGGCGACAGTGCGATCGTCGTTTTCGGGGTGCCGGAGGCGCGGGGCGACGAGGCGGCGCGGGCCTTGGCCTGTGCGCGCTCGCTTTCGGCCCGGATCGCCGCCTGGAACGCGGCCGGGCCGCCCGGCGGGCCGGTGCGGATCGGGATGGGGGCGCATGTCGGCCCGGTCTATGCCGGGGCGGTGGGCGACAGCAGCCGGCTCGAGTTCACGGTGCTGGGCGATGCGGTCAACGTGGCAGCAAGGCTGGAGCAGGCGACCAAGGAGAGCGGCGGCGGGCTCGCGGTGTCGCGCGACCTGCTCGAGCGCGCCGGCAAGGCGGGAGCAGAGGGCTGGCGGCGTTCGGCAAAGACCACGCTGCGCGGCCGGACGGCACCGATCGAGATCCTCCTCTGGGACGCCGTCGACGCGGGAAATCCTTAATTCGGGGGACACATTACGCAATTAACCCTTTGCGTATCTTAGGGCACTTCCGCGCTCGCCGAGGCGCTCGATCCGTTGCTTGTGGCCGTTGGCGGCGGGGAATCGTTAATTGCGTAATGTGTCCCCCGAATTAAGCTTTGGGCGGTGTGGCTTGAGTAGCTCGCCCCCGGGGCCTAGATCACGCGTGGTCCGGGGCGGTTGGCGGCTCGGTGTCTTGTTTCGAAAATCCTGGCGTCATGCGACACGAATTGGTGGTCGGGCTCGGCTATGGGCTGGGCCGTGGGTTGTTCTTCCTGCCGGCCGAGAAGCGAATCGGGATCGAGCGGTGGGTGCGCGGCTGGGAGGAGGCGCGGCTGCTGGCGGCGACCGATGTGGCGTTCGTCAGCTGGGCGAAGAGCGGGCGGACGTGGCTGCGGACGATGCTGTCGCGGGCGTTTCAGCTCGGCTACGGCATTCCCGAGAGCGCGGCCTTGGAATACGACAATCTCAAG
>SLRI01000039.1 GCA_007131045.1 Rhodospirillales bacterium | reverse complement strand
GGGCCGGGCCCTGCGCCCTCGGTCACCGTCCGGGCGATCGCCGCCGCCACGTCGTCGACGAAGACCGGCTGCAGCCGGGTCTGGCCGCGACCGAACAGCGGGAGCACGGGCGAGCGCTCGACGAGGGCCAGGAGCGGTCCGGTGAGCCCGCCTCGGGCTGCGAACATCGCCGACGGGCGGACGACGATCGCCTCGGGCAGGGCGGCGCGAACGGCCAATTCGCCTCGGCCGCGGGCCCTGACGTAGGGGGACGGCGAGGCCGGATCGGCGCCGATGCCGGAGACGTGGACGAGAAGCTCTGGCGTGCCGTCGCGGACCGCCTCGGCGACCTGGCCGGCCCCTCGGACATGGATCGCCTCGAAGGTCGCCGCTCCCCGCTCGACATAGAGACCGACGGCGTTGACGACGGCCGCAACACCGTCGACGGCGGCGGCCACCGAGGCCGCGTCGCGGATATCGGCGGCTATCGGCTCGACGCCCTCGCGTGGCGGCACGCCGGCGGGGTGGCGGGTGGCCACGCGCACAACATGGCCGCTCGCCAAAAGTGCCGCCACGATCCGCTGGCCGAGAAAGCCGGTTCCACCGAAAACGGTAACCACTGGCATCGCTCTTTCGTGTCTCGCTCGCAGGTGTCACGCGCGCCGCGGTCGCACGCTCGTTCGAAGTAGCGTCAGTTCTCGCCAAAAGGGCGAACGTCCATTGCCCATTCTCTTCCGTCTCGTGCACCGCTTCGCCGTTCGAGCCAAGCTTTCCGGTCCACCCATCTTGCCGAACACAGTCGCGATCCGCCGCCGTCGTTGAACTCGCGCCGATCGATAATTGCCCGTTTCGGCCAGCAACCGGCCAATGGCAATTTGTTTATTTTTACCGTGGAACGCACTAACCTCAATCAATGCGCGCCTTTGCCGGCTGGTCTAAGGTGAAAATGAGCAGAACGAATTCGGGAGGGGATCATGGATTTGCCGAACCGATCCTTCGAACATCCTCGTCGCAGGAGAGCGGCGTTCAGCCCTTTGGCGTTGGCGGTCACCGCACTCGAACGAGCGAGCGCGAGTGACGCCCGGCTCGCCTTCGAAGACGCGGTTGCGGTCTATGCGCGGGCGCCCAGCGCCGAGAACGCCCAGAAGGTGCACGTCACGATGCGCGCCTTGCAGCACCACCAGCGCCCGCGGGAACTCGCGCTGCAAGGCTGACCATCGACCGTGAGCAGCTGGCCGCGTCGCTCGCGCCAGCGGCCGCCCGTCGACCAAGAGACTGACCTTTTTCAACGCCGGCTACGGTGCCGGCGACGCATCGCCCGTGTCGAGCGTTCGCTTCGCCATGCCATGGCCGCCGGCGCAACGGGTCTTAAAAATGGAGATTCGATCAATGACCCAGACCATCAGCCGGACGACCTCGAAGCGGTCTCGACGCGTTATCGATCGCCAGGACCCGTCGCCAGCCGGCGAGGACCACAGCGATACGGTCGAGCGCATCGTCGGCGAGATGCCGCGCCTCGGCCGCTACGCTCGCCGGTTGGTGGGCGATGCCGACCGCGCCGACGACCTCGTCCACGACTGCCTCGTGCGAGCTCTCGACAAGATCGACAGCTGGCAGCCGGGCACCAATCTGCGCGCTTGGCTCTTCGCCATTCTACGCAACTGCCTCTACGACCAACACCGCCGCAACAAGCGGCGCCCGGTAGTCGACGGCGAGATATCCGAGGACCAGTTGCCGTGCGTCTCGGGCGGCCAGGAGGACCGCCTGGCCCTCGACGAGGTCGATAACGCCTTGGGTCGCCTCGGCAACAATCATCAGCAGATCCTCTACCTCGTGGCGATCGAGGGACGGCGCTACGAGGACGCCGCCGACCGCCTGGAGATCCCCGTCGGCACCGTGCGCTCCCGCCTGTCGCGTGCCCGCGAAGCGCTGCGGGACGCCCTCGACGGACGCTGAGCGGCCCGCCGAGCCACAACCTTCAGGCGGCCACCCCGCGTACCATGCCGCGATAGGTGGTCGGCGGCGTCTTGACGGCGTGCTGGATCAACCGGGCGAAGCCGTGGCTGATGGCCCCGCCATTCCTGCGGTTGAAGCGAAAGACGAATTCGTCGAGGTAGCGTTGCCATGATCCGTCAGGACACGGATCATCCATCAGGCGTCCAGGTCAGGAAGTCCTGGACGGGGAGGCCGCGAAGGGCTCGCGCCAAGGTTGATCGCTTCGTGCGCAAAATCCTTTGGTTTAGAGCCCGTGATAGTTGGTCCAACCGTCGGCGGTGACGGTGAGCCGCTTTTCAGTATCGGCGGCGATGAAGCCCTCGCGGCTTTTCGCCGAGGCATCGGGTATTGCCGCCAGCCGCAGCCGGCCGAGCCGGCGCTTTTGGTCTTCGCCGGGTTTGGCCTCGACCGTGCCGACGACCACCGTCTTGCCGGCCGCCCCACGCCCGGATTTGCCGGGTCTGGCGCCGCCGATCAGGGTCTCGTCGACCTCCACCCTTCGCAGGGCTCACGATCGTGTCGGATCATGGCGCGGCGGACCTCGTGCAGCCGCACCCATCAGGAGGCCGTCGACCCGATCCCTGGAAGGCACGCGCTCAGCAGACCGCAAAGAGGCGGTCTGGTAGCTGCCGATGTGAGTGCCGAGCGTCATTGGCGGAAAGTCGACGACGCCAACCGCCTGGGCCAGCTGAGCGAGGGCGTCGAGTTTCGCAATGGCGAGCCCGTTCAAGATGCCGAGGAAAAAGCCGCCGCCTGATCCTGTACACCAAGATTGACCATAGCTCCTCGCGCCACCACCGACCGACCGGAGCCGTTCACGAGGTCTCGAGACGCCCGCGCGCATCTCGGGCTGACGCCATGAAAGACCAGCAGGCTTTTCATCCGACTTCCGCAGGAGACGCGGCCAATAGGCCGCGAAGGGCCGCTACCAGTCCGGCGAGGTGACGCTGGATGCGCCGGGTTTCGCGTTCGGCGAACTCGCATTCGGCGAGTGCGGCGAGGAACTCGGCGGC
>SLRI01000257.1 GCA_007131045.1 Rhodospirillales bacterium | reverse complement strand
TGCCGGTCGATTGCGCCCTGTGTCGCCGCAAGATTCGGCTCGAGCGAGCGCCAGAGGGCATCAGGCACCTCCTCCTCCGCGGCAAAATCGATCTCCGCCTCGAGGATCGCCAGCGCCTGCAGCAACTGCTCTCGCCAAGCCGCGTAGAGCCGCCCCTGCGCGCCGGCCATCTGGCGAAGCGCTGCCCGCGCCTGTGCTGCCGTCTCGGCTTCGATCAGGTCGGCCAAGCCCTCCGCCTGGGTCAGATCGAGCTTGCCGGACAAGAACGCCCGCTTGGTGAACTCGCCGGGCGCCGCCGGACGCAAATCCGGCATACGGCTCAGCACGTCCGACAGCAGACGTCCAACGGCGGCACTGCCGTGATGCTGGATCTCGAGTACGTCCTCGCCGGTGAAACTCGACGGCCCGGGAAAATAGAGCAGCAGCGCTTCGTCGATCAGTCTACCGTCCGTGGGATCGCTCAGGGTGCCCAGCGTCGCACGACGCGGCGCCGGCAGCCGTCCAGCCAGGCGGCGGGCCACCTGCGGAACTGCGTGTCCCGACACGCGCAGCACCGCTACTGCGGACCGTCCGAGGCCGGTAGCGGCGGCGAAGATCGTTGCCCTTTCCTCGGACTCCGACAACAGATCAGGACTTGTCGTCGTTATCAGCCTTTTCGGGTGCCCGCTCCTTGCGATTGCGCTGCACGCCGGCGGCCGCTGCCGCGAGCTGGGTCCAGAAAGACTGGAACTGCCCGACACCCTTGATGCCGACCGGCAGCCACTGCTCCAGCATCGCCTTGCCGTCCATCGTTCGAATCGTCTCCTTGAGCTGCACCTCCATCTCCTCGATCAGCCGCTCCTGCATCGCTGCCACCTCGGGCAGACCGAGAAACCGCCGCGCTTCGTCCGGTGTGCACTCGACCTCGATATTGAACTTCAAGACCTGTCTCCACTGCCTGTGACCCTCTAGTGCGGCTTATAGCGCAGTGCGCCGGCGCACGGCCAGCACGGCAACAGCCATGCCGTCCGGACCCACCACAACTTGCTCGTCGCCCCGATCCGGCCTAGCACCTGAGTCGAGATGCCGTTCAACGGGAGGACAAGACATGGCAACCAAGATCATCATCCGCGAGTTCGGTGGACCCGAGGTGCTGGAGGTCGGAAGCGGCGAGGTGGGGACACCGGGCAAGGGCGAGATCCGCATCCGCCACACCGCGATCGGCCTCAACTACATCGACACTTATTTCCGCACCGGCCTCTACCCACCACCCACGGGCATGCCCTTCACCCCGGGGCTCGAGGCCGCTGGCGTCGTCGAGGCCGTGGGCGAGGGGGTGACGACGCTGCAGACCGGACAACGGGTCGCCTACGGCACGGGGCCGCTGGGCGCTTATACGACCGAGCGCGTGATCCCCGCCGAAAAGGTGGTCGCCATTCCAGATAGCATCGACGATGAGACGGCGGCCGCGATGATGCTGAAGGGCATGACCGCCCAGTACCTGTTGCGTCAGACGTACAGGGTGAAGGCGGGCGACACGATCCTCGTTCACGCGGCGGCCGGCGGCGTCGGGACGATTGCCGGGCAATGGGCGAAACATCTCGGTGCCACCGTCATCGGCACGGCCGGCAACGAAGAAAAGGCGGCGCTCGCCAAGGCGCATGGCTACGATCACGTCATCCTCTACCGCGAGGAAAACATCGCCGAACGGGTCAAGGAGATCACCGGCGGCAAAGGTGTGCCCGTGGTCTATGACGGCGTCGGCAAGGACACCTTCGAGGCCTCGCTCGACTGCTTGATGCCGCGTGGCCTTCTGGTCAGCTTCGGCAACGCCTCCGGCGCCGTCACCGGCGTCAATCTCGGGATCCTCGCAGCCAAGGGCTCGCTCTATGTCACCCGGCCGACGCTCGCGAGCTATACCGCCACGCGGGCCGACCTCGAGGCTTGTGCGGCCGACCTGATCGATGTGGTCGCCAAGGGAGCGGTGAAGATCGAGGTCAACCAGCGCTTCGCGCTGACGGATGCCGCAAAAGCGCACCAAGCCCTCGAAGGCCGGAGCACCACCGGCTCCACCATCCTCTTGCCCTGAGCGGCGATGCTGATCGCCCAGATCTCCGACAGCCACGTCCGGCCACCGGGCACGCTGTTTGCCGACGTCGTCGACACCCGTGCGATGCTGGCAGCCGCGGTGGACGCCGTGCTCGCGGCGCGACCACGACCGGACGCCGTGCTGTTCACGGGCGATCTCACCAATGACGGCGAGCCCGAGGCTTATGCGCTCATCGCACCGGAACTCGCCCGACTGCCGATGCCGGTCTACGCCATCCCCGGCAACCACGACGACCGAGAGGCGATGCGAACACTCGCCGGCGTGGTCGAACTCGGCCCCGTCGGACCGTTTTGCCACTACACCGTCGACCTCGGCGATCTCCGGCTTTTGGCCCTCGACAGTCTCGTTCCGGGTGCCGCGCACGGCGCGCTCTGCACGGCGCGCCGCTTCTGGCTCGAGACCGAGTTGGAAAACTCCGGGCAGCGCCCGGTGCTGGTCATGGTCCACCACCCGCCGGGCGAAACCGGCATCGGCTTCATGGACAAGATCGGGCTCGCGGCCGATCCAGACCTCGAGGCGCTACTCACCCGCCATGCGCATCACATCGTGCGCATCGTTTGCGGCCACGTCCATCGACCAATCTTCTATCGCTGGCTCGGCATTCCGGTGAGCGTCGCACCCGGCGTTGCCCACCAAGTGGTCCTCGGTCTCGACGGCGGCGATCCTGCTTTCGTCATGGAGCCGCCGGGCTTTCACCTGCATCGCTGGACGGAGGATGGCGGCCTGGTGACCCACCAAACCTATATCGGACATTTTGCCGGACCCTATCGGTTCGGTGGCAATCCGGGAGCCCAACCGCTCCGCTGAGCCTCGGCGGCCATCACGAGTTCATCGTGCCCCAGAACTCGTCGTTGGTCTTGGCGAGCCGCATCTTGTCCATCAGGAACTCCACCGAATCGGTGGTGCCCATCGGGTTGAGGATGCGGCGCAGGACCCACATGCGCTGCAGCGTCATCTTGTCGACCAGCAGTTCCTCGCGCCGGGTACCCGACTTGTTGATGTCCAGCGACGGGAAGACGCGCTTGTCGGCGACCCGGCGATCGAGGACGATCTCGGAATTGCCCGTGCCTTTGAACTCCTCGAAGATCACCTCGTCCATGCGCGAGCCCGTGTCGATCAGGGCGGTGGCGATGATGGTCAGCGAGCCCGCATCCTCGATGTTGCGCGCCGCGCCGAAGAAGCGCTTGGGCCGCTGCAACGCATTGGCATCGACGCCACCGGTCAAGACCTTGCCGGAACTCGGCACCACGGTGTTGTAAGCGCGCGCCAGACGGGTGATGGAATCGAGGAGAATGACGACGTCACGGCCGTGCTCGACCAGCCGCTTGGCCTTCTCGATCACCATTTCAGCGACCTGGACGTGGCGCGCCGCCGGTTCGTCGAAGGTCGAGCTCACCACCTCGCCCTTCACCGTCCGCTGCATGTCGGTCACCTCCTCGGGCCGCTCGTCGATCAGCAGAACGATGAGATAGACCTCGGGGTGATTGTGCGAGATGGCGGTCGCGATGTTCTGCATCAAGACCGTCTTGCCGGTCCGTGGGGGGGCCACGATGAGCGCCCGCTGACCCTTGCCCAAGGGGCAGACGATATCGATGATCCGCGTGCTGACGTCCTTCCTGCCCTGCACCTCGAGGCTGAGCTTGCGGGTGGGGAAGTACGGCACGAGGTTCTCGAAGTGGATACGATGCCGCGCGATCTCGGGCGGATCGAGGTTGATCGTGTTCGCCTTGAGCAGGGCGAAATAACGCTCGCCCTCCTTGGGTGCACGCACCTGGCCCTCGACGATATCGCCGGTGCGCAGCGCAAAACGCCTGATCTGCGACGGCGAAACATAAACGTCGTCCGGACCGGCAAAATAATTCATATCCGGCGAACGCAGGAAGCCGAAACCGTCCTGCAGTATTTCAAGGACTCCGTCGCCGGTTATCGGGACTCCTGTCTTCGCCAGCTCTTTCAAGACGGCAAAAACGAGGTCACCCTTCTTGAGGGTGCTGGCATTCTCGATGCCGATCTCTTCGGCGTAACGGAGAAGCTCGGCGGCCGGACGGCGCTTGAGCTCGGTGAGACTGATCGGCGGCAAGTCCGAGCGTGCCTCGACCGTGACTTCCCGCTCCCGCTCACCCCGCTGTCTTTCCCCCCGGTCACCGCGGTCCCGGTCAGTGCGCTCCCGCTCGCCCCTTTCCCGATCGGGCCGGACACGATTGCCGCGCTCACGATTGCCGCGGTCGCGCTCTGGCTCCCGCTCTGCGTCCCGATCGCGATAGGGCTCGCGCACCTTGCCGCGGCGCGGCGTCGGCTGCTCGCCCGGCTCACTCGACGGCTCCATGCCCGACGGCTCCATGCCGAACAACTCGGCCGGCAACCCGATATCGCCGCCCGAACCGTCGTCGTCGCTGGCGTTCTCCAATTGCTCGAGCGCTGCCGCGGTATCGGCCGGTTCCGGCTCGCGCTTGGCGGCAGTTTTGCGTGTCCGCTTGCGCCGCGCCGGCCGGGCCTCGCCATTCTCGTCCGGCGACGAATCGCCGGCGACCTCGCGCGCTTGCCCGTCCGAGCCTTTGCTCGCGCTCGAACTTTCGGCCGGCGTCGCTAGGGCCTCGGCCTCGTGGCCAGGCTCGTGCGTGCGCTCGCCGTTGTCGGCCGAAGTCTCGGGCGTCGCCTGATCGTTCGCGTCGTCGCGTCGCGGCGTCTCGGCCATCGTACCCTCGGTGTCTTGAGTCAACTCGACCTCTGTGATGTAGAACCGTGCTCGATTCAGCGCGTCACGGCCAGTGGATCAAAATGGTTTGAAGACGACGAGTAAAACAATGCCCACGAACAACACAGTCGGCACCTCGTTGAAGATGCGGTACCACCGCGTCGTGTGCGGTCGCTCGTCGGCCGCGAACCGCTTGACATCGCGAGCCATCATACCGTGGCAGGCGGCAATGCCGAAGACCAGCAAGAGCTTCACGTGCAGCCAGCCCTGAGTCCATTGACCCTGCAAACTCGCGAGCAACAGCCCGATCGCGATGGTCACCACCATCGCCGGCGTGCCGATCGCCTTCAAGAGGCGCCGTTCCATCACCATGAACGTCGCCGACGCCTCGCCGCCGACCGGCACCTCGCGATGGTAGATGAACAGCCGGGGCAAATACCACATGGCCGCCATCCATGCGGCAAAAGCCATGATGTGGAGAGCCAACAGCCAAAGGACGAGATCAGTCAGTGCCGTTCACCAACCGCTACACGGCCGCACGCCGGGTGGGGCCTGATCCACCAATGATGGTAGGGAAACCGCATGTCCCGCGCGATGGGTAAAATCGGTCGGGGAACCCGCGATCGAAGATCACACCCGCCTATAAGGTCATTTCTCGCGCGATTTCAAGTGCTGAAGCAACTGGGCGACGTGTTCGGGCGGCGTTTCGGGCACGACACCATGACCCAGGTTAAAGATGAAGGGCCGGCCCGCCCAGGCTTCGAGGATTCGGTCAGCCGCGCGCAGCATGCCGTCGCCACCGACCACCAGTGCCATCGGATCGAGATTGCCCTGCAGACAGAGATCGCCTGGCAAGGCCTCGGCCGCCCAGGCGGGGTCGATTGCGGTGTCGATCCCGACCCCATCGGGCCGGACAGCTGCCACCACCTCGACCAATGCCGGCCCGACGCCCCGCGGGAAAACGATGATCGGGATGCCCGGACACCGCTCGCGCAATTCAGCGACGATCCGCGCCAGCGGCGCCGTCACCCAGCGTTCCCGCTCGTCCGGCGGCAGCACCCCGGCCCAGCTGTCGAAGAGCTGGATCGCCTCGGCACCGGCGGCAACCTGCGCCTCGCAATACTGCACGATCGACTTGACCAGGAGGTCGATCAGGTCACCGAACAGCCTGGGCTCCGCCCGGGCGAACTTGCGCGCCACCGCGTAGTCCTTCGACCCGCCACCCTCGACCATGTAGGCGGCCAGCGTCCAGGGCGCGCCGGCAAAGCCGATCAGCGTCACCGTCTCGGGCAGCGAGCGATGCAGCCGACGCAGCGTCTCGTAGACCGGCGCCAGATGGGTGTGCAGATGCTCGGTCGAGAGCCGGGCGAAGTCGCTGCGATGGGCGAGCGGCGTCAGCCGCGGCCCCTCGCCCTCGTAGAATCCGACATCGGCACCCAGCGCATCCGGCACCACGAGGATGTCGGAAAAAAGAATCGCCGCGTCGAAATCGAACCGCCGGATCGGCTGCAGCGTAACTTCCTCGGCATGCTCCGGATCGTAGCAGAGCTCGAGAAAGCCACCGGTCTTGCGGCGCACCGCTCGATACTCGGGCAAATAGCGGCCGGCCTGACGCATCAGCCAAACCGGCGGCCGCTCGGTAACCTGCCCGGCCAGAGCACGCAGCAACAATTTTCGGGGCATTCCACTCACCAGATCGATCGCGAAAGGACGGGTCGGAAGGCCCCTTTTTCGCGCGGGGCCGGGGCGCCGACCGATGGGTCATCTTCTCTTAAAGTTTAGATAAATTGAAGGGCTTAAGTGGTAGATGGCGGACAAAAAGAAGGGATAATTCATTCTCCCCGCTTTGCCCAGAGGGCTGTGCGCAAGGGCAGAGGCTGGGGACGGATGCCGAATGGGACAAAATAGGCGTTCTCGGCTAACGACTTGCCAGTCTCGAACAAGACCAGAGAAGCGGGGATGAGCGCACTTTACGGCTATCCGATCGGGACCACATCCACAGGGCGGTCGTTCGCCACTAGCGGTGTCGTCAGCGTGGATCGTTCGCGCGGTCGCGCCGGCGCTTGTGGAAGAGAGAGCAACTGTCCACAAACACGTCCACCGCTTCATGGCCGGCTTCGGCCGCAACTCGGGTGAGCGTCTCGTGCGTCTGCATCTCCATCTCATCTCGGATTCCACCGGCGAGACCGTGACGACGGTGGCCCGCGCGGCTGTCTCGCAGTTCGAGGACGTGGTGCCGGTCGAGCACGTCTGGTTCTTCGTCCGCACCCGCAACCAGCTCGAGAAGGTGATGACCATCGTCGAGGCGCTGCCCGGCCTCGTGATCTTCACTCTGGTCTCGCCCGAGCTCCGCTTCCTGCTGCAGGAGCGTTGCCGGGCCTGCGGCGTACCCTGCGTCGCCGTGCTGGATTCGGTCATGAACGCGCTCACTGGGCTGCTCGGCTCGGCCGGGCGGCCGCAGATCGGCCGGCAGCACGCCATGGACGAGGAGTACTTCTCGCGCATCGCGGCCATGGATTTCACCATGCGCCACGACGACGGCCAATTCGCCGAGGAGCTCGACGAGGCGGACGTCGTCTTGGTCGGCGTGTCGCGCACCTCGAAGACGCCGACCTGCGTTTATCTGGCGCACCGTGGCATCAAGGCGGCCAACGTGCCGCTCGTCCTCGACCTGCCGCAACTGCCGTTTCTGGAGAAGTTGACCCGGCCATTGATCGTCGGCCTGACCATCAACCCGACCCAGCTGGCGCAAATCCGCCGCAACCGGCAGCGTATGCTCGGGCTCGAAGGCGGCGAACAGGCGCGCTACGGTGGCTCTTATGCCGATCTCGAGCGGATCCGTGACGAGTTGCGTTATGCGCGCCGGCTCTTTGCGCGGCACGATTGGCCGGAAATCGATGTGACTAAACGATCGGTTGAAGAAACCGCCGCGACCATCTATCAGCTCATTCAGGCACGCTCGTATCCTGAGATCGGCGCGGTCGTCGGCTCCGGCGTGACGACGGCGGGGCGTGCGGATGGCGGGGTCGTGCCCGACGACGAGGGCGATGCAGACGGAGGTCACGGCACTGGCGAGGGGCAGGGCGATGGTCGCACCGGGATCCTGGGGTCGGATGACCGGTAGGCGGCGGCGCTCTGCGCTCGGTCGCCCGGTCGGTGCAGCGTCGACGGGTTGCTGATCGCTCGTCGGCATGAAGCAGCTCTCGACCCTCGGCCGCCGCCGCCAAGCCCAACGCCGCAAGCTGTTCTGGAATGCGGCGCGCCTCCTGCTCGGACTGGCACTGCTCGCCTTTTTTGCCATCGCGGGTTACGAATCCGGTCGGTCCGAAAGTGCCCACCTGCTCGAACGGCAAGCCCAGGAACTGGATGACGCCGCCGCCGAGAAGCTCAGGTTGATGGAGCAATTGGCGACCGTCGAGGATCGCCTGACGCGGCTCGAAAGCCAGCTCCAGTCGTTGCGTCTCGACTACGCGGCCAATGTGCCACCCGCCGACTTCAAGCCGCTCTTGAACCTCCTGCAGGCGCGAGTGCGGGCCGGCGTCGCGCTCGAGCGCCTCGCCTTCGTCATCGAGCAGGCAGGCCGCGAGCGAGATTGCCGCCCCGGCGTGGAGACGAGGCGACTGCCGGTGCGCACACCGATCACGACCGTCTTGGACAATGCGGTGGCCTTCGCCGATCGGCGGATCACGGTGAGCGGCGACGGCCGTCCGGCCCGCGACGCCAACGGCGAGCCGCTCGACTGGTTCGATCCGGGTGGCCCCGTCACATTGCGCTTCTTGACGATTACCGGCGAGCTCAGTCGGGCGGCCGGGAGGCTGCCCCTGGTCCACTCGGTGATTCTCGACGATCGCGAATGGCACTTTCAGGCCACCGCCTCGCGCGAGCCCGGCTTCATCGAGATCACCGGCCAGAGCTGCGCCTATCCATAGGCCGCAAGCCGCGTCGTCTTCTCGATGAAAACGTGCATGGCGCAACGAGTTGTTAAGCCTCTGTCAGTAGAGTCGCGGCAGTCACGGCAGGGCAGCAGGCCCAGGCCGTCGCTAACGAGTGGAGAGTTGGTCGAACGTGTGGGGCGCTTTAGGCTTGCTTTGCGGTCTGGCCGGCTCGCTCGCGGCGCTTCTGCTCGTCGTGGCGCCGGAGTTCGCTCTCGTCACCGAGGCCCTCGGCGAGACGCTGCCACCGCCACTGGCCGGCAACTTGTCAGCCGGCGCGGCTGGTCCGCTACTCGCCGTGCTCGTGCCACTCGCCGTGGATCGGCTGCTGCAGCGCGCCGGTGCGGCACTCCACGCGGCGGTCGTGACGCTCAGCAGCGGCCTTGTCGGGCTGCTTGCCGGTGCCGTCGAGCCGGCGCTGTTGATGGGCTTGGCCGTCACCATCGGTCGGATCGGCGCCCGGCGCCCGGCGCCTGCCGCGGCCAGCGGTGAGTCGGCAGCAACGACCCCGGCTGGGTTCAGCCTCGGCGCGGGCGACGGCCTCGTCACCATCGATGCCGACGGGACGATCCTCACCGCCGATGCCAAGGCGCTCGATCTCCTGGGTGGCGATCCGATCGGCCGGCCGCTGCTGCGCTACTTGCCGCGGCTGGCGGCGGACGTGACCATCGACGGCCTGCTCGGCGGGCGATGGGAGACGGAGTTGCAGCACGAATCGTCCCGGTTTCGGCCGGTCGAGCTGGATGTCGTGCCCGCCGCCAAGGGCGAGAAGTGCCGTGCGCGCATCCGCTTCACCGACATCTCGGTCCGGGCCGAGCGGCTGGCCGAACTCGAGCGTTTGGCCCTGCACGACGCGCTGACCGGCCTGCCCAACCGGGCGCTGTTTCACGATCGCGTGCGCCAAGCGATTGCTGCCGCCGAGCGGCACGGCGAGCCGTTTGCCGTCATGCTGCTCGATCTCGACCACTTCAAGCAGGTCAACGACACGCTCGGCCATCAGGTCGGTGATCGACTGCTCCAGGCCGTGGGACCGCGGCTCGCCGGGGGCTTGCGCAAATCGGATACCCTGGCCCGGCTCGGCGGTGACGAGTTCGCCGTGTTGTTGCCGGCACCGGTCGACATGGAGCGCGCCTCGTCCACGGCCGAGCGGCTGGTCGAGGCGATGTACCCGGCTTTCGTGATCGACGGCATGAACCTCGATCTCGGGGTCAGCGTGGGGGCCGCCCTCTATCCCGACCACGGGGTCGATCTCGATGGTCTCGTCCACAGCGCCGATGTCGCGATGTACAAGGCGAAGCGCGAGCAGCTCGGTTTCAGCATCTTCAATGCCGAGCAGGCCGAGGGCAGTGCCCGCCGGTTGAGCCTGCAGCGTGATCTCCGCCCGGCCATCGATCGCGGCGAAATGCAGGTGCTGTTCCAACCAAAGGTGGCGGTCGCCGGCTGGGGGGTGACCGGGGCCGAGGCGCTGCTGCGTTGGCATCACCCGACGGAGGGGCTGCTGGCGCCCGACGATTTTCTGCCGATCGCCGAGCATACCGGCCTCGTCATGCCGCTGACCCTTAAGGTCTTGAACCATTGCCTCGAGGCGCAACGGCAATGGCGGCACGAGGGGATCGAGCTGCCAGTGTCGATCAACATCTCGGCCAAATGGCTGCGCGACCGCGAGTTTCCGAAGATCTTGAAGCTCGTGCTGCGCAACTGGCAGGGCCGACCGGAGCAGCTGATACTGGAGATCTCGGAGAGTGCCGTGATGCGTGACCCGCAGGGCACGCTCGAGACCTTGGATGCGGTGGCCGAACTCGGGGTCGGCATCACCCTCGACCATTTCGGCACCGGCTATTCGTCGTTGCCGCTGTTGCAACGTCTACCGATCACGGCGCTCAAGATCGATCGCACGTTCGTCGGCGATCTCTTTGCCGAGCGCAGCGCCACCGTCATCGTTCGCTCGGTGGTCAAGCTGGCGCACGGCCTCGGCCTGCAGGTGATCGCGAGCGGTGTCGAGAGCGAGCGCGCCGCGGATCATTTGGCCGCCATCGGCTGCGACGAGATTCAGGGCTATTTCATCGGCCGCCCGATGACCGCCGACGAGCTGCCCGACTGGCTGGCGACCCGGCAGAACAAGCGCCAGGTTGCCCGGACCTGACCGACGATGCGGCTCAGCCCGGCAGTGTCAGGGCGTAGAGGGTGAGATCGTCGCGCAGTGCGCGGGCGCGCGAGTTGAAGCCGTCGATCGCCCGACGCAGCGCCGGCCCCGGGGTCTCGACAGCGTCGCGGCTTGCCCGGCCGGCCGGGTCGCTGATCAGAAGTGCGATGCGCCGCGGCGTGCCGCTCGTCGGCAGCACGTAGCCGACCAGGGCTGCGGCGAAGTCGAGCGAGCCCGTCTTGGCCCAGACGCGCAGCGCCGTATCGGGCGCGCGCCAGTGGCTCTGCAGACTGCCGGACCAGCCGGCGGCAGGGAGCAGCGAGACGACGCCATGCCGTTCTTCGCCGAGCGCCAGGATGGCGAGAAGCTGATCAGCACTCGCCCGGGCCTGCGAATCCAGCCCCGAATGGTTGGTCGAGACGAAATTTTCCCAGTCGGTCGCTGGTGCTGCCGCCTCGACGGCACGCGCCATCGCCGAGGCCGAGGCGGCCAGTGTTGGCGCACCGGTCGTCATCAGCCCGATGATCTCCGCGACCTGATTGTTGCTGAAGAGCAGCATGGCTTGAACGATGTCGCGAAGCGAGCGGCTCTCGACCACGGCGACGCGCTCTGCACCCATCGGCCGGTCGCCTCGCTCGGGCTCCGGCAACGCGATGCCGAGCCCGGCCGCTAGATCGCGAAAGACCTCTGCCGCATGGCGGCCCGGATCCTGCACCGGCACCGTGGCGGGGCCGGTGAACGGCAGCCGCGACCAGGCCGGCCCGCGCTCGCGGAGCGCCGGCA
>SLRI01000035.1 GCA_007131045.1 Rhodospirillales bacterium | reverse complement strand
GGGGGCGATCCCGCCGATCTCGAGCGCTACCAGACGGTCTTCGCGCGAGCCGAGGGCTCGGTCGCAGCCCCCACGGCATCCCTGCATTTCACCGAGCGGCTGCTCGCTGCCTTGGACGCGCGCGGCATCGAGCGCGCCTATTTGACCTTGCATGTCGGGCTCGGAACGTTCCTGCCGGTCAAGGCCGAGGATACGGCCGAACATCGGATGCATGCCGAATGGTTCGATCTGCCGGCGGCCACGGCTGCGGCTGTGGCGGCGACCCGGGCGCGGGGCGGCCGGGTCGTGGCGGTGGGCACCACCGTGCTCCGCGTCTTGGAAGCCCAGGCGCGAAGCGGCGTGCTCGAAGCAGGGGCGGGCGAGACCGACCTGTTCATCACCCCGGGCTTCGACTTTAGCGTCGTCGACCGACTGCTGACCAATTTCCATCTGCCCCGCTCGACGCTGTTCATGCTGGTTGCGGCACTGGCCGGACTCGAGCGGATGCGGGCGGCCTACGCGCACGCGATCGCCCAGCGCTATCGGTTCTTCAGCTACGGCGATGCCTGCCTGATCGATCGGCTGGCTCGCCGCGGCTGATCTGCTAGACTGCCAGCCTGGAGGTGGTGACATGGCCGAGCAGGCGCTAAAGGATAGGATGACGGTCGACGAGTTCATCGACTGGGCGGTGACCCAGCCGAGCGGGCGCTTCGAGCTGCTCGATGGCAAGGTCTACGCCATGTCGCCAGAGCGCGTCGCGCACGCCCGCACCAAGGCGCGGGTCTGGCAAGAGCTGGATCGCGCGATCGGTGCGCGCGGGCTGCCCTGCGAGGCGTTGCCGGACGGGCTCACGGTGCCGATCGACGAGACGACGAGTTACGAGCCCGACGTGTTGGTGCGCTGCGGCGAGCCGCTCGATCCCGATGCGGTGAAGGTGGCGGATCCGATCATCGTGGTCGAGGTGGTATCGCGTAGCTCAAGAGGGCTGGATAGTGGCACCAAGCTCGTTGACTATTTCAAGCTGCCCGGTCTCGTCCACTATCTCGTGATCGATCCGATCCGCCATGTCATCGTCCACCATGGCCGGGACGGCGCTCTGGGCATTCGCACGACCGTCCATCACGATGGCGCGTTGCGTCTCGATCCGCCGGGGATCGAGGTGGCGGTGGCCGCCTGCTTCGTCGACGGGCGCGGGCCTTCCGGCCGCTGATTCTCGCGCCGTGAATCTCGCGGCTCATGGAACCCGCCCCCTGCCGCCGAGGTTGTTTCGGTCACAACAACCAAGCGAGCGAAGGGAGCTCGAAATGGCCAACACCGACCAACGCGCCCAGGGTGACGAACTTGCCCGAAGCGAGCACGCGGGGCTCATCGCCGCGAGCAAGGTCGAGGGCACCTATGTCTACAACCGGCAGGGTGAGCATCTCGGCCACATCTACGACACCATGATCGACAAGAAGACCGGCAAGACCGCCTATGCCGTCATGTCGTTCGGCGGCTTTCTCGGCATCGGCGAGCGCTATCACCCGTTGCCGTGGTCGATGCTCGACTACGACGTCCAGAAGGGCGGCTATGTCGTCGATGTCGACAAGAATGTCTTGGACAATGCGCCGAGCTACGACTCCGCTTCGACGCCCGACTGGGACGATCCGGCCTATGGTCGCAGCGTCGACGAGCATTACGGTCGGCCGCCGGCCATCTACCGCGTCTAGACAGCCTCTCGCCTGACGGACCTGCAGCGCCGCGGGGCGGGGCCCCGCGGCGTCGTTGCGTCGGGGCTCAGGTGGGAACTCGGGCGAGTTCGTCGAGGAAGCGGCCGACGGCTTCGACGTCGGCGAGGATGAAATAGGCGTGGGTGTCGCGCGGCCCTTCGAGGCCGACGACGATGCCGCAGCCCCAGTCGTCGATCGACCGAAAGGCGTCCTCGTCGGTCACGTCGTCGCCGAGGAAGATCGGATAGGCGGTATCGGGCCCGAGCCCGGTGGTCTCCAGGATCCATTCCAGGGCCTTGCCCTTGTCCCAGTCGAGATCGGGGACGAACTCGAAGACCTTCTTGCCGTTCTTGATCGCGAGGTCCGGAAAATCCTCGGCGACGGCGCGCAGCGTCGTCCCGATCGAGCCTTCCTGGTCCTCGGCCACGCGGCGGTAGTGCACGGCGAGGCCGAACCTCTTGCGCTCCATCTGGATACCGTCGATTCCGGCCAGCTTCTCCCCCAGCGCCTGCTCGAGATCGTCGAGCGTGGCCGCTGCCGCCTCGGCCTCCTCCCGCGATCGGGTCTCGCCGTTGGGGTGGCGGATTTCGAAGCCGTGGCTCGCGCCGTAGAAGATGTGCTCGACGCCGACCCGTGCCACGAGGTCGTCGAGGCCGCGGCCGCTGACGACAGCGGTGCGGAAGCGGGCAGCGACCCGCTCGAGCCGCTGCCGCATGGCGGGGTCGAGCACCGCATCCTCGGGCCGTTCGACGATCGGTGTCAGCGTGCCGTCGAAGTCGAGAAAGATGCAGACGTCGCGGCCGGGCAGAGACGCCCCGGCGTGAAGCTCCTCGATCACCTCGAAGGCATCCGGCAGATCGTGACGGTCGCGCACGTGGCGTGCTCCTCGGCTGGTGTCGATGCGGGCCGGCTGTCTAGGACCCGCTGCCGCTTCGAGCTTCTACACCGGCTCCTCGGCTGTGCGCTACCGCACTCTCGGGCTCGTCACGCGTCAGGCCCGGCGCGGTGCCGATCCGTCGGTTCTCCAGGTAGTTCTTGGTGAACACTGCCATCTGCGCGAGGTCGTCGGTCTTGAAGGTGGCGAGCAGCAGGGTGGCAAAGGCATGGGGTGCCGTAGTTTCGGCCCAAGCGGTGGTGCCGAGGAACCAGTCGAGCAGGGCCTCGAGCAGCGCGATATCGCTCAGGAGGTTGCTCTGCACCGGTTCGGCGCGCAAGGCGGCGGCGACCCTGTCGAGAAAAGCCAGTAGGCGACCAGCTCGAAGCCGGTCCAGAGCCGGGCGAAGTGCCCGAGATCGCCGGTCGGG
>SLRI01000439.1 GCA_007131045.1 Rhodospirillales bacterium | reverse complement strand
GGCCGTGGCAGGTGAGCCCGGCCGCCTCTTCGGCTTTACTTCGATCGCCTCGGCCCATCGAGCGGCTGCCGCTCGGTACGGCTCATTCGACCGTGACCGATTTTGCCAGATTGCGCGGCTGGTCGACGTCGGTGCCCTTGAGGATGGCGGTGTGGTAGGCGAGCAGCTGCACCGGCACCGTGTAGAGCAGCGGCGCCACGAACGGGTCGACCTCGGGCATCACCAGACTGTGCTCGGCATACCGGCCCAGGGCCGCGACGCCCGCAGCGTCGCTCAAGAGAACAATTCGTCCACCACGGGCGGCCACCTCCTGCAGGTTGCTCGCGGTCTTCTCGAACAGGGCATCCGAGGGTGCGACCACCACCACCGGGACCGTGTCGTCGATCAGGGCGATGGGCCCGTGCTTGAGCTCGCCCGCGGCATAGCCCTCGGCGTGGATGTAGCTGATCTCCTTCAGCTTCAGCGCACCCTCGAGGGCAATCGGGTACATCGGCCCGCGGCCGATATAGAGAACGTCCCGCGCCTCCATGATGCCGGCGGCAATCCGGCGGATCGCACCGTCGTGCTCCAGCACCTCGAGCATCAGCGCCGGCACCTCGTCGAGGGCACGAACCAGCCGGCTCTCGTCGGCGGGCTCCAGCCGACCCCTGGCCTTGGCACAGCCCAGCGCCAGGCAGGCGAGGGTGGCGAGCTGGGTGGTGAAGGCCTTGGTCGAGGCGACGCCGATCTCGGGCCCGGCGAGCGTGCGCAGCAGCCCATCGGCCTCGCGGGCGAGCGAGCTCTCGGGCACGTTGACCACGGCGAGGGTCGGCCGGCCGAGGCTCTTGACGTAGCGCAGGGCGGCGAGCGTGTCGGCGGTCTCGCCGGACTGCGAGACGAACAGCCCGGCCGTGTCCCTCCCCATCGGCGGCTGGCGGTAGCGGAACTCCGAGGCGATGTCGCACTCGACCGCGAGCCCTGCCAGTCCCTCGAACCAGTATTTGGCGACCATGCAGGCATAGTAGGCGGTGCCGCAGGCGACCGTGGTCAGGCGGCCGAGCTCGGCCGCGGCGAAGGGCAGATCGGCGAGCGCGACTCGATGATCGGTGCCGGCCTGACCGAGCGCCGCAAAGGAGCGCAGCGTGTCGCCGAGCACCGCCGGCTGCTCGAAAATCTCCTTTTCCATGAAGTGGCGGTGGTTGCCCTTGCCGATCAGCGCGCCGGAAAGGGCGGTCTGCTTGATCGGCCGGCTGACGACCGTCCCGCTCTCATCCTCGATCCGCACCTCGCCGATCCGGATGAAGGCGATGTCGTTCTCCTCGAGATACTGGATCCGGTCGGTCAGGGGGGCCAGCGCCAGAGCGTCGGAGCCCACGTACATGGCCGCATCACCGTAGCCGATCGCGAGCGGGCTGCCGCGCCGGGCGGCGATCAAGAGGTCGGGGGCTTCCTGAAACAACACGACGAGACCGAACGCCCCCTCCAACCGGGCGACCGCCCGACGCGCCGCTTCCTCGATGTCCGAGCCCAGGGCGAGGTTGTGCGCCACCAGATGCGGCACCACCTCGGTGTCGGTCTGGGTCTGAAAGCTGTGGCCCGCAGCCTCCAGCTCGTGGCGCAGGCTGGCGAAGTTCTCGATGATGCCGTTGTGCACGACGGCGACACCGCCGGCCAGATGCGGGTGGGCATTGGTCTCGGTGGGTGCGCCGTGCGTCGCCCAACGGGTATGGCCGATGCCGATCGTGCCGCCGAGCGGATGCGCCGCCATCAGCGTCGCCAGATGCGGCAGCTTGCCCTCGGCCCGCCTCCGATCGATCCGTCCGGCGTCGATCGCCGCGATGCCGGCGCTGTCGTAGCCGCGATACTCGAGCCGTTGCAGCGCTTCGAGCAACAGCGAGGCGACCGGCTCTCGCGCTATGGCACCGACGATACCGCACATCCTCGATCTCCTCGCTCTCTCTGCCCGGCCCGCTTGCGCCCGGCCTGTGCTCACGATCAGGCTTGCCCTCGACGGGACCACCCGTCAATCGGCGAACGGCGGTGTTCAGCCGCCCCGAAAACAGTCTCGACCGGTGGTCACGACGCCGGGGGTGCCATCGCTGCCACGACGCCGCGCCCGCGGCCGGTAGCCGGGCCGACCAGCGACGGGAAGACGGCGGCGGCACGCGGCGCTGCTACCACACTCGATTGACGCTGGATCAACTGTTGCAGCTGGCTGGCCGGCATCGGCTGGCCGGAAAAATACCCCTGAACGACATCGCAGCCTTCGGCCAGGAGAAGCTGCAGCTGATCCTTGGTCTCCACCCCTTCGGCACAGACCACGAGGTCGAGCTCGTGCGCCAGCGACACCACGGAGCGGACGATCGCCGCGGCATGGCCCGAGCGGGCGATGCGGCGAATGAAGGACTGATCGATCTTCAGCTTGTCGAAGGGAAAGATCTGCAGGTAGCCGAGCCCGGCATAGCCCGTGCCGAAGTCGTCGAGAGCGATCCGCAAGCCCAGCCGCTTGACCCGCCGCAGCACATCCAAGGTACCCTCGGTATCCTCGATCAGGACGCCCTCGGTGATCTCCAGCTCCAGCCGGCCCGGGTCCATCTCGGTCTCGGCGAGCAGGCCCTCGAGAAACTCGACGCAGTCGGGGGCGGCCAAGTCGATCGGCGAGAGATTGACCGCGACGCGGAAATCGCCCAACCGGCGGCTGTCGATGCAGGCTTGGCGGAGCGCCCAGCGACTGAGCTCGACGACGAGCCCGGTGCGCTCGGCGAGCGGAATGAAGCGGGCCGGCGACACGAAGCCGTGCTGGGGGTGGTGCCAGCGCATCAGCGCCTCGGCACCGATGTAGCGCCCGGACTTCAAATCGAGCTGCGGCTGATAGACCAGCGCCAGCCGGCTGGTGTCGATGGCATCGCGCAGTTCTTCCTCGAGGCGCCGCATCGCTTCCGCCTCGTGATCCATGCCGTCCATGAACAGACGGGTGACGCGCCCGTCCTGCCGCGCCCGGCTCACAGCCAATTGTGCCCGCCTGAGGCAAGTCTCCAGGTCACGGTCGTCACCAGCGACCTCGTAGACGCCGATGCGGCAGCTGACCTTGAGGGTCTGCTCGGCCACCGAGAAGCGCTCGTCCAGCGTTCGCTCCAGCCGGCCGGTCAGGTCGGCCAGCGAGTCGAACGGCAGATCACGCCGGCGCAGCAGCATGAACTCGTCGGCGGAAAGGCGGCCGACGATGTCGCCGTCGCGCGCGCAAACGCGAATGCGCTCCGCCACCTGCTGGATGACGATGTCTCCGGCCGCGGCGCCGAAGGCCTCGTTGATGCCGCGGAACCGGTCGATGTCGATCACCAGGAGCACAGGCCGCTCGCCGGGCTGCCGACCGCGGCCGAGAAAATCGGCGAGCGCCCGGATCGCGCCGAACCGGTTGAGCAAGCCGGTCAGCTGATCGTGACGGTCGACGAACTCCAGCCGCTCGCGGGTCTCGACGACGTCGCTGATGTCGATCGCGGCGCCGCGATAGCCCTCCAGCTGCTTTTCGGCATCGAAGAACGGTCGACCGATCAGACGAATGTGGCGGCTCTCGCCGTCGGGCTTGATCAGCGCCGCCTCGATATCGCGAAACCCCCGGGCCGAGGCGATGGCCATGCTGACCGCGCGGCGCGCCGACTCGGCGAGGACGACCCCACCCACCTCGTCCCAGCGCTGGCCGATCGCGGCATTGCGGGCGTGCCCGCTGCACCGCTCGAAGCCGTCGGAGAGGCTGGTCAGTCGACCCGCGGGGTCGGCCTGCCAAATGAACGCCGCACCGGCATGCGCCACGTCCTCGAACAGGGCATCGGCACTGGCGCTCTGACCGATCTCGCGTTGCATGTAGCGGGCCATGATGACCACGGCGAGCAGGCCGCCCGCGGCAGAGACTGCTACGGCCACCAACGCGCGGAAGGTTTGCGCCGAAGCATCCGGCCCGATGCCGGCCGGGGCGACCGCCGGAGCAATCAGCGACGCGGTCACCAGCCAGAGGGAAGCGGCAGCGACGCCGCCGACCACGAGGCCCAGCGGCAGCAGCAGCTGCCGGCCGATCGGTCGTTTGCGCAAAATCTGCGGCGCCGGGTCGTCGCTCGTCACGGCCATGCTTCGTCACCACCTCCGGTTCACGCCGCAGTATCGAGCCTACCCCTTAACAGCCGGTAAACCGCAGGCGAAAAAACCGTCGCGACGACAACGGCGGTGCGGTGCGATCAGTCGGGCAAGCCGAAGATGGCCGGATCGCGCCAGCGGAAGACCTCGGGATCGATCCGGCCGCCGGTCTCGACCTCGTCGAGCAGGATGTGGGTCTCCAGCCCCTGCGCGTCGATCACCGACCAGCGCCGCAGGACCATGGGCTGCTCGGCGAAGACGAGGGTCACCGCGCCCTGGTCCGCCTGCCCCTCGCGGATGACGGTGAGCGCCACCTCCTCGCCGGCGCGCTGGACCTCGACGACCTCGATATCGTCGTCGAGGCTGATCTGCCGGTCGAGCAGGATGCCGAGCGGGGTCTGACTGACGGGGATGACGTTCACCTGCTTGATCGAGGCGTCGTAGAAGATCAGCCGCCAGTCGCCCGGGGCTACGAGGCGGATGCGCGACGGCGGGTCGTAGTCGAAGCGCAGCCGGCCGGGCCGCTGCAGATACAGCCTGCCGGTGGCGAGCCCGCCATTGGGCGCGATTTGCTGAAACCGCGCCTCGAGCGTGGTGATACCGTTGAGGTAGCGCTCGACATCGGCGACGATGCTCGGCTGCGCGATGCCGGCTCGACCCGGACCAGCGACCAAGGCGAGCCCGAATGCGGCCGCCGTCATGCCGAGCGCCATCCTGCGGCCGATCCCGCCCGGCCGTACTCGCTTGCTGCCCCGGCCCGGTTTGCTGCTAGCCGTGCTCGCCATCTCTTCTCCGGTCACCAAGAATACGGTCAGTCGTCGTCGGTCCGCTCGGTGCCGTCGAGCCCGCCCCGACCCATCAGCACCTGTCGCCTGCCCACATGGTCGGCTGGCGTGATCAGGCCGTCCTGCTCCATCCGCTCGATCAGCTTGGCCGCACTGTTGTAGCCGATGCTGAGCTTGCGCTGCAGGTAGCTGGTCGAGGCCTTGCCGTCGCGGGCGACGATCTGGACCGCCTGCTCGTAGACATTGTCACCAGCGCTCTCGGCTGCAAGGGGGACATCGTCGCTGCCGCCGGCATCGAGAGCGCCGCCCTCGCTGGTCACCTCGTCGTGATAATCGGGCTCGCCCTGGGTCTTCAGGTGCGCCACCACGCGCTCGACCTCGCCGTCGGTGACCAGGGGGCCGTGGATGCGCAGGATCCGGTCGCCCGGCATCAAGTAGAGCATGTCGCCCTGGCCGAGCAGCTGCTCCGCGCCCGGCTCGCCCAGGATGGTCCGGCTGTCGATCTTCGAGCTGACGCGAAAGCTGATCCTGGACGGCAGGTTGGCCTTGATCACGCCGGTCAGGACGTCGACCGAGGGGCGCTGGGTGGCGACGATGAGATGCACACCGGCGGCACGGGCCTTTTGCGAGAGGCGCTGGATCGCGTGCTCGATCTCCTTGCCGGCGGTGAGCATCAGGTCGGCCACCTCGTCGACGATGACGCAGATCAAGGGCAAAGGCGTCATGTCGATCGGCTGATCCTCGATGATCGGCTGGCCCGAGCCCGCCTCGAAGCCGACCCTGACCCGGCGGGTCAGGAGCTCGCCCCTGGCCTTGGCCTGCTCGATCCGGCGGTTGAAGGCGAAGATGTCGCGCACACCCAGATGCGACATCAGCCGGTAGCGCTCGTCCATCGCCCGGACCACCCACTTCAAGGCGACGACGGCCTTGTGCGGCTCGGTGACCACCGGCGCCAAGAGATGCGGAATGTCCTCGTAGACCGAGAGCTCGATCACCTTGGGATCGATCATGATGATCCGGCACTGCTCCGGGGTCAGGCGGTAGAGCAGCGAGAGGATCATCGCGTTGATCGCCACCGACTTGCCCGCACCCGTGGTGCCGGCGATCAAGAGGTGCGGCATGCGGGCGAGATCGACGATGATCGGGTTGCCGGAGATGTCCTTGCCCAGCGCCAGAGCGAGGCGCGCCTCGCTGCGGGCGAAGGTGTCCGACTGCAGGAGGGTGCGGAGATAGACGGTCTCTCGGACTTCGTTGGGCAGCTCGATGCCGATCACGTTGCGGCCGGGAACGACCGCGACGCGGACGGAAAGGGCGCAGAGCGAGCGGGCGATGTCGTCGGCCAGGCTGATCACGCGGGCAGCACGGGTGCCCGGCGCGGGCTCGAGCTCGAACAGGGTGACGACCGGCCCGGGCTTGGCGTCGACGATCTCGCCGCGCACGCCGAAATCGTCGAGCACGCTCTCGAGCTGGCGCGAGACCTCGTCGAGCTGGACCTTGGTCATGCCGGACTTGGCAGCCGGCCTGGGCGCACCGAGCATGTCGAAGCGCGGCAGGACGAAGGCGTTCATCGGCAGGTCCTCTTGCACCGCGGCGGCGCTCGCGGGCGCAGTCGCTGCCGCCCGCTGCGGCTGGCGCGCCTGCTTGGCCTCGTCCGCCAGGGTAGGCGCCCGGCGCAAGCGTTGCCTGCTCGGCGCCGGCTCATCCTCCTCGAGCGGCGCGCTGGCGATGCCGCCGGCACGGCGGAGCGGCGCGGCATCGGCTGGCGCCACCTCGAATTCGCCCAGCGGCTCGGAGTCCGTCCGCCGCTGCCAGGGCCACATCGCCGGCAGCCGCTCGACCAGCCGGGCGAGCAGGCCGGGGCGCATGTCGTCGGCGGTCAGGGGTTCGGGCACGGCCCTTTCGGGCGCGGCACCGGCGGGCGCAACGGTCGGACCGGCACGGCGGAGACGAAGATTGCGGCGGCCCTCGTCGAGCAGCCTGCCCGAGTAGCTGCCGGTCGCCTGGGCCGCACCGCCGATCTGGCGGCCGAGCCAGCGCGAGCCTTGGCCGACCCGGCCGAGCGCCCAGGTGCTCTCGCGCCAGCGCAGCCCCATGGCGGCGACGCTGAACAGCAGGGCGGCCACGCCGGTGAGCCAGCCGTAGAGCCCGCTCTCGATGTGCTGCGAGAGATAGAGGAATTCGAAATCGCCGACGATGCCGCCGAGGCCGACCCGAAACGGCCAGTCGGCGGCACTCGGCTCCGGCAGGCCGGCGAGGAAGGCCGAGCTGCTCAAAAGGGCCAGCGGCAAGGCCACGAGCGGCAGCCAGGGCCAGACGAGCCGGCGGTTGGCGGCCATCCTCAGCCCCCAGAAGAAGGCCACCAGCGGCACCAGCCAGCCGGCGCGACCGAAGGTCTGCAGCAACAGGTCGGCGGTGATCGCACCGGCGGCACCGGCCGGATTGGCTGCCGTCGAGCTGGTCGCCCGGTTGAAGGACGGATCGTTCGGATCGAAGCCGAAGAGCGCGAGGGCGACGAAGCCCGCTGCCGCGAGCAGCAAGAGGCCGGCGGTGCGGCGGCCGAGGCCACGCATCCAGTCGGCCACGCCCGTGCGATCGTCGGTGTCGAAGTAGGATGTGGCCATGCTCGGGCTCTCCGAGGTCTTTCGGGTCAGGGCAGGGTGGCGGCGAGACGCTCGAGCGCCGGGGCCAGGAGCGCCGGCTCGTGCACGAGGGCGACCCGGATATAGCGCTCTCCCGGGTCATCGTCTCTACTTTTGGTTGAATTCTTCGCGGTCAGGTAGGCGCCCGGCAGCACCTTGACGTGGTGGCGGCGCCAGAGCTCGGTCGCCACCGTCACGCCGTCGCCGACATCGAGCCACAAGAAGAAGCCGCCGGGCGGCCGATAGAAGCCGGCCCGGCCGGCGAGTGCCGCCTCGGCGAGGTCGATTTTCTCGCGGTAGCGGGCGCGGTTGGCGGCGACATGCGCGTCGTCGGCCCAGAGTGCGGTGGCCGCCGCCATCACCGGCAGCGGCTGAACCGCGGCACCATAGGCCCGCACCCGCAGGAAGTGGGCGAGGAGATCCGGATCGCCGGCGACGAAGCCGCTCCTGAGCCCGGCGGCGCTCGAGCGCTTGGAGAGCGAGTGCATGACGACGAGCCGATCGAGGGCACCGCCGGTGGCGGCCGCCACCTCGAGCGCGCTCGGCGGCGCGGCATCGTCGTAGATGTCCGAGTAGCACTCGTCGACCACCAGCAGGAAGTCGTGGGCGCGGGCCAACTCCAGCGCCCGCGCCAGATAACGGCGGTCGGCGACGACGCCCTGTGGGTTGGCCGGGGTGCACAGATAGAGGCAGGTGGTGCGCGCCAGGACGTCCTCGGGCACGGCCTCGAGGTCGGGAAGAAAGCCGTTTCGCGCCACCGCCGGCATCAGCACCGGCTCCGCACCGGCGAGGATCGCGGCACCCTGGTAGGTCGAATAGAGCGGGTTGGGCATCAAGACCACCGGTCGGCCGGCGCGGCTTTCGGGATCGGTGGCGATGGTCGCGATCAGGAACAGCGCCTCCTTGGTCCCCGCCACCGGCAGGATGTGCCGATCGGGCTCGAGCCAACTTTCGGGCAGGGCGAAGCGGCGGCTGAGCCAGGCCGCGGCAGCGCTGCGGAAGGCCGGCGTGCCGGCGGGCGGCGGATACTTGTTCCAGAGGTCGGCATGCTCGGCGAGGCTGGCCGCCAAGAGGGGTGGCGGGCGATGCTGCGGCTCACCGATCGAGAGATCGGCCAACGGCGCATCGGCTGCCGGGGCGACAGGGGCGAGGAGCGCCGCGAGGCGGCGAAAGGGAAACTCTTCGAGTGCGAAAAAACGCCTGTTCCACATGATTTCCGGGTCTCGCCCATCGCTCGCGGCACGCTCGACACGACGGCCACGCGCCAGGGCGTCGCATCACTGCTACGGGGTACGCATTCGCGCACGCTCGACGGTGACCTTAACACTGGTCGACAACCGGTTCAACTTGCGCAGGAATTATTAAATGATCGTGAGGCTTCTCCAGGGCGGATGACGGCGGACGGCAAAACGGCTAGCCTGTTGTGGTCGTGACCTGTCGTCACGATCGGCTGTCGCGAGGACGTGTTGATGCGTGCTGCCCTGGTTTCGGGCCTGATCGCCTGCCTCTTCTGGCCGCAAGCGCTGCTCGCCGCACTGCCGGACGGCCTCGCCGGGACGTGGCACGGCACTGTCGAGGTCGAAGCCGACGAAGTCCCGGTGCGGGCAGTCGTGTGGGCGCAGGCCGACGGCTTCGAGGTCGAGCTCGACCTGCCCGAAGTGCCGGCGCTCCGAGCGCATTTCGTGCCGAGCGAGCGGCCACGGGTATTCGAGGTCGCCGCAGCACCACGCGGCCTGTTCGGCTTCTTCAACGGCGGCGAGCGCGGCAATCCGTTCGACGGCGAGCCCTTGGTCTGGGCCCGCGCCAGTGGACTCGGCATCGTCGCCTACCGCCTCACCATCGCCGGCGACGGCGGCATGGCGCTGCTGCGCATCGTCCTCGAGCCGGTCGACGGGCAGCTGCAGATGTCCGTGCAGCAGCGGATCGATGCCGACCCGCCGAGCCGCCTCGAAATCTTGCTCGAGCCGGCGGGCTGAGCCGCGATGCGCCGCCGCTTCGCACCCTGCCTCGCCATCTTCTTGGCTCTCGGCCTCGCGGCACCGGCTGCGGCCGCCGCCCTCGGCGACTTTTTCGGCAGCTATGTCGGGGTCGCCGAGGTCCGCGACGCTGCCGATCGAGTGGTCGAGACGCGCCACATGGACATCGAGATCACCGCCTTTCGCCGCACCGGCTTTCGGATTCGCTGGGTCAACGTCACCCTGGTCGATGGCCGGCGCGACCTGCCGGGGGTCGAGCGGCGGGTCGCCGAGGTCACCTTCGAGCCCAAGGGACGGGCCGGCTTCTTCGTCGAAGCGCAGAGCGTGAGCCCGTTCGCCCGACGCGAGGAGATCGCACCCCTGGCTGGTGATCCGGTGCGCTGGGCGAAGCTGGATGATGCGGGGCTGCACGTCTTCTCCTTCGTCGTCCTGCCCAACGGGCGCTACGAACTGCAAACCTATACGAGGCAATTGACCGATGCAGGGCTGGACCTCTTCTTCGAGCGCGTCGTCGACGGCGACACGCTCAGGCGGATCGACGGGCGGACCGTGCGCACCGATTGATCGACGCCGCCTGTTGGCCGCGGGCGGTGCCTTCGCACTCGCCGGGGTCGCAGCACCCCTCGCGCACGCACAGGCGATGCGCCTCTTTCGCATCGGCACCGGCGGTATCGCCGGGACCTACTACCCGATCGGCGGGCTCATCGCCGCCGTCATCAGTCAGCCGCCCGGGGCGCGCACCTGCGAGGAGGGCGGCTCCTGCGGGGTGCCCGGCCTAGCCGCCATCGTCCAGTCGTCGAACGGCTCGGTCGCCAATGTCGAGGGCATCGCCAGCGGCCAGCTGGAGAGCGGCTTCGTGCAGAGCGACATCGCCTTCGGCGCCTATACCGGGACCGGCGCCTTTGCCGATCGCGAGCCGGTCCCGGGCCTCAGGGCGCTGGCCAGCCTCTATGTCGAGAGCCTGCAGCTCGTGGCCCGCCCCGAGAGCGGCATCGAGACCGTGGCCGACCTGCGCGGCCTTCGGGTGAGCCTCGACAGCCGCGGCTCCGGCACACAGATCGACGCGCTGCTCGTCCTCGAGGCCTTCGGCCTGACGGTCGACGACATCGACGCCCTCTACATCAAGCCCGAGCAGGCCATCCGGCTGATGGCCGCGGGCGAGCTCGATGCCTACTTCATCGTCGCCGGCACCCCGACGCCGTCGGTGCTCGAGGTCACCAGGGAGCAGGGCGGGCGGCTGGTGCCGATCGACGGCCCCGAGGTCGACGCGCTGCTCGAGCAGTATCCCTTCTTCTCCATCGACCGGATCCCGGCCGGGATCTATACCGGCGTCCCGGCCACCCCGACGGTCGCCGTCCTCGCCCAATGGCTCGTTCACGAGCGGCTCGACGAGGAGCTGGCCTACGCCATTACCCAGGCGCTCTGGCACCCGACCCACCGCGCCGTCCTCGACGCCGGCCACGCCAAGGGGCGCGAGATCACCCTCGAGACCGCCCTCGACGGCCTCGGCGTCCCGCTCCATCCGGGCGCCGAGCGATTCTACCGCGAGATCGGTGCGCTCACCATCGAGTGAGGCGGCTCAACCCAGCGTGATGGCCGCGACCTGCAGCCCGAAATGCCGCTCGCCGGCCTTGGTGGTCCGCCGGTAGCTGAAGAAGCGCTCGGGATGGCTCAGCGTATCGAGCGCCAACCGCTCGACCGCGTCGACGCCGGCCCGACCGAGGCGCATCGCGCAATACCCCTCGAGGTCGAAATGCCGGCGGTCGTCGCCGAGCCGCGCGAAAAACCGGGCGCTCGCCGGATCCGCCCGCAAAAAGTCCGCCTCGAACACCGCCCCCACCTCGTACGATTCGAGCGCGATGCAGGGGCCGATCGCCGCCACCAGACGATCCTGTTGCGCACCGAGCTCGAGCAAAGCCTCGACCGTGGCCTCGATGATCCCGTCGCGCGCCCCGCGCCACCCGGCATGCGCCGCCGCGATCACCCCGGCCGCCGGATCGGCGAACAGGATCGGCGCACAATCGGCCGTCGTCACCCCGAGCACGAGCGCCTCGGTCCGCGTCGCGAGTGCGTCCGCCTCCGGCGGGGCGTACGGGTCGAAGGCCGCATCCACGATCGCACAGCGCACCCCGTGAACCTGCCGGGCGATCAGCAGCGG
>SLRI01000276.1 GCA_007131045.1 Rhodospirillales bacterium | reverse complement strand
CTCGAGGTCGAGCGGCGCGAGAAGCGGATCGGCGCGAGCCTGCAGGCGGCGCCCGTGGTCTGGCTCACCGAGGCCGATCGTGTCGCGATCGGCGATCTCGACATGGCCGAGCTCAGCATCACCAGTGGCATCACCATCGAGGTGGGGGGGCCGCCGGCCGACGCCTACACCTTCGCCGAGGTGCCGGGGGTCGGGGTCGTCCCTCGGCTGGCGGCGGGCGAGAAATGCGGCCGTTGCTGGCAGGTGCTGCCGGAGGTGGCGGCAGCGGGCGAGCTCTGCCGGCGCTGCGCCGGTGCCGTGACGGCCCGGGCGGCCTGAGGGTTGACGTGAGGGTGGAGAATGGCCCGGGGATGACGGCACCACCGCCGCCCGTGACGACCAGCCGGTGGCTGGGACCGCTGCTCTTCGCGGTGATCCTGATCGCCGATCTCGTGAGCAAGGAGTGGGCGCTCGCCACGCTGCGTGGGCTCGGTCGGGTCGAGATCACCGGCTTCTTCAACCTGGTGCTCGTCTGGAACCCGGGGATCAGCTTCGGCATGTTCCAGACGGACAGCGAGCTCGGCCGCTGGCTGCTGATCGCCCTGGCGCTGGCGATCGCGACCATTCTCGTGTTCTGGTTGCGGTGGGAGCAGCGGCTCACGCCGAAGCTCGCCATTTGGTTGATCTTGGCGGGCGCCCTCGGTAACGTCATCGACCGTATCCGCCACGGTGCGGTCGTCGACTTCCTCGATTTTCACGTCTTCGGCTATCACTGGCCGGCGTTCAACGTCGCCGACAGTGCGATCGTGGTGGGGGCCGTGATTCTGGTGGTCGACAGCTTGTTCGGTGAGAGGCGGGCGCTAACTCCTGAGAGGAAAGAAAAGTGAGGGCGGTTGGTCGAAAACTCGGCGGCGAAGGCAGGAAGTGGAGAATTGGCGCATTACGCAAGTGGTTCGGCATCATTGCCGTCGGCATGGGTATCTTCGCCATGACCGCCTGCAGTGGCACGGTCCAGGAGCGGCTGGGCTTGAGCCGGCGCGCCCCGGACGAGTTTCAGGTGGTGCGGCGCCAGCCTCTGGTGATCCCGCCGGACTACCGGCTGCCGGCACCCGGCACGCCGAGCCCGGCACAGCAGCGCGATGTCGCCTCGCGCGATGCCCAGGCGACGCTGTTCGGCGGCTTCGGCGGCGTGCCGGGCGCGCGCTCGACCGGGCCGAGCGAGGGCGAGCGGGCACTCTTGGGTTCGGTGCCCGGAACGGCCCGATCCGACATTCGCGACGTCATTCTGACGGAGAACACGGAGCTCACCCAGCTCGACGAGAGCCGCTTCTTGTTCATTCTCGATTTCCAGCGCCGGGCGATGATCGAAGCGCGCGGCCTGGATACACCGATCGATCCGGCGGCCGAAGCGGCCAGGCTCGAGGCCGAGGGGCGGAGTGCCCGGGTGATCACCCGCCGGGTCGATTCGAGCGTCGTCCAGTAGTGACGCCCGGCGCCGTCGCCGAGTGGCGCGATCCGGCCGTCGCTCTTGCCCCCCAAACAGCAACGGGACAGACCGCGTGAGGAGTATGATCTTGGCGACAATGGCAGGCGCCTTGGCCATCGGCTTGAACCTGAGCCCGGGTGGTGCGGCTGCGACCGGGATGTTCAACCCGGAGAGCTTCACCCTCGACAACGGCATGCAGGTGGTGGTGATCGAGAACCACCGGGCACCGGTCGTTTCCCACTGGGTCTGGTACCGGGTCGGCTCGGCCGACAGTCCGCCGGGCAAGTCCGGGCTCGCGCATTTCGTCGAGCACCTGATGTTCAAGGGCACGGAGGAGATTGCGCCCGGCGACTTCTCGCGGACGGTGGCGCGTCACGGTGGCCAGGACAACGCCATGACCTCGGCCGACTTCACCGCCTATTTCCAGAACATCGCCCGCGACCGGCTGGAGATGGTGATGGAGATGGAGGCCGACCGGATGGCCAATCTCCGCCTGCAGCTGCCGGATGTCCTGGCCGAGCTCGACGTGATCCTCGAAGAGCGCCGCAGCCGTGTCGACAACCAGCCCTCGGCGCTGCTCGGCGAGCAGCTGAATGCCGCCCAGTACCTCAATCACCCCTACCGGCTGCCGATCATCGGCTGGTATCATGAGATCGAGAGCTACACCAAAGAGGATGCGCTGGCCTTCTACGACGAGTGGTACGCGCCCAACAACGCGATCCTGATCGTCGCCGGTGCCGTGACCGCGGACGAACTCCGCCCGCTGGCCGAGCGCACCTACGGTGCCGTCTCCGCCCGCGAGGTGCCGGAGCGCAGCCGGCTGAGCGAGCCGCCGCACATCCTCGAGCGGCGCATCGAGCTGGCGCACGATCGGGTCGAGCAGCCGAGCCTGATGCGCTCCTACATGGCCCCCAGCTTCGCCACCGCCGAGGGCGGTGAGGCCTACGCGCTCGAGGTGCTGGCCGAGCTCTTCGGCAGCGGCGGCACCAGTCGGCTCTACCGCTCGCTGGTGGTCGACCAGGGCATCGCTGCCAGTGCCGGATCCTTCTATCGTGGTACCAGTCTCGATCAGACGACCTTTCGGGTCCATGCGAGCCCGCGCCCGGGGGGCGATCTCGACGCGCTCGAGGCCGCCATGGACGCCGAGATCGAGAAGCTGCTCGAGGACGGCGTCACCGCAGCGGAGGTCGCCCGGGTGCAGCAGCGGATGATCGCCGAGGCCGTCTATGCCAGGGACAGCCTGACGACGGCGGTTCGGGTCTTCGGCGGTGCCTTGACCACCGGCTCGACCATCGAGGACGTCGAGGCCTGGCCCGAGCGGATCGCCGCCGTAACACCCGAAGAGGTCATGGAAGCGGCGCGCCGGGTCTTCGACCGGACGCAGTCGGTCACCGGTCGCCTCGTTCCCGCCGGCCCGTCCGCCGCCGGTGCCGGTATCGCCAACGGATCAGCAGGATGATGCGCCTTGCCCTTGTTCACCCCATTGCCGAATGGCTCGGACGCCCCGTTGCGCTCGCGACGGTGGCCCTGATGGCGCT
>SLRI01000556.1 GCA_007131045.1 Rhodospirillales bacterium | reverse complement strand
GGCGAAGCCGCCGGCATGCACCGCCTCGGCCGCCCGGATCAGCGTCTTCGACGGCACGCAGCCGGTATTGACACACGTCCCGCCGATCGTGCCGTGGCCGATCAGCGCCACCCGCGCCCCGGCCTCGGCGGCGGTGATCGCGGCGGAGAAGCCGGCGGAGCCGGCGCCGATCACCGCGAGATCGAAGCGCTCGCCGTCGCCGAGTGAGTCGCAGCATTCCGCCATCGCCTCAGCCACCCTCGAGTCGCTGCCGGCGATGCCGCCGCCAGACAGCGTAGATCGTCAGGCCGAGGAAGAACGCCAGCGCCGGCAGCAGGACGTAGTCCAGCCAGCCGACCAGCGCCGAGAACCCCACCACACCCAAGAGCACCACCAGCACCGGCGTGAAGCAGCAGATCGCTGCGATCACTGTGCCGACGATGCCGGTCTTCAACAGCGTTTCGTCACGCATGCCAAGAGTCAGCCCCGCCGCGCCGCGGGGTAGCCGGCATCGGTCGAGGCGGCGGCGATCGCCGCATCATCCGTCAAGGCGGGATCGAAGGTCACCGTGGCACTCTGCGACTGGTAGTCGACGACCACCTCGCGGACCCCCTCGACCCGCTCGATCGCTTTCTTGACGGTGAGCGGGCAGAGCGCGCACCACATGCCCTCGACCGCGAAGCTCGCGGTCTCGAGGCTGTCGACCTCGCCCGCCGCGACCACCGGTGCCGCTGTGGGCCAAAGTGCCGTGCCGCCGACCAGGCCACCGGCAGCCATGAACAGGGCCGCGCCGGCAACCATCAGGGAACGCTTCATCACTTCATCTCCTCAATAAAGGTAGGGTGCCCACCAATCGATGGTCAGCGCCACGATGACCAGGGCGGTCGCCAGCCAGAGCGCCGACTTGGTGATCACCGCCGAGGCCGGGCGGGCACAAAGGGCGCCCTCGGCACAGGCCTGCGGCTGTCGCCAGTAGACCCGGTGAAAGCCCAGCCCGATGAACAGGATGGCGATGGCGGCGAAGAACGGGCGGAAGGGCTCGAGCGCCACGAGATTGCCGATCCAGGCACCGGAAACACCGAGCAGCACCAGGGCCAGGGGCCCGATGCAGCAGGCCGAGGCCACCACCGCACCGGTGAGCCCGCCGGCAGCCAGCCAGCCCCGCTGGCGCGCGGCCGCCGGGTTCGCGCTCGCCGCTCCTTCACGCTCGACCATCCGCATTCGCTTCACCCTCGACGTTCGGACAGGGGCAAGCTAATCTCTGTAGCACCTACAGGCTCAAGGAGGCCCGGTCGCTGACCGATCACGTTGCCGCGAGCCGGCTCAAGCGCGGCGCCCTGGCCGCGCGCACCGGCTGCAACCTCGAGACCATCCGCTACTACGAGAGCATCGGCCTGTTGCCCGAGCCGGAGCGCAGCCGTGCCGGCTACCGGCTCTACGACGAGGCCGCCGTCGGCCGCCTGCGCTTCGTCCTGCGCGCCCGCGAACTCGGCTTCGCCGTTGCCGACATCCGCGGGCTCTTGGCGCTGGTCGACGGCGGCGGCCGCACCTGTGCCGAGGTCAAGGCGCTGACCGAGCGGCACCTCGCCGAGGTCCGCGCCAAGATCGCCGATCTCCGGCGCATCGAGGACGTGCTGGCGAGCACGGCGGCGCAGTGCTCGGGCGACACGGCACCGGCTTGCCCGATCGTCGAGGCGCTCCGCCACTGACCGGCCAGCCCCGTTCAGGCGCCCCGTTCAGGCGAAGCCGCGGAGCACCGTCTTGCCGATCGCCCGGCCGCTCTCCTGCAACCGATGTGCCTGCCGGAGCGTCTCGGCCGACATCTGGCCCAGATCGCGCACGGCTGTGCCCTGCAGGCGGCCGGCATCGACCAGCTCGGCGACCCTGGTCAGGAGGCGGTGCTGGGCGTCCATGTCCGCGGTCTCGAACATCGCGCGGGTGAACATCAGCTCGAAATGGAACGACAGCGCCTTCTGCTTGATCTTGGCGATATCGATCCCCTTGGGATCGTCGATCATGCCGATCTCGCCGCGCGGGGCGATCAGCTCGACGATGGCGTCGAAATGCTGCTCGGAGGCGGTGAGCGCCGCCACGTAGCGCGGCTCGACCCCCATCGCGGCGAGCTGGCCCGGCAGGCTCTGGCGATGATCGATCACGTCGTCGGCGCCCATCCGCCGGCACCAGTCGCGGGTCTCGTCGCGCGACGCCGTGGCGATCACCCTGAGCCCCGTCAGCACCTTGGCGAGCTGGATCAGGATCGAGCCCACGCCGCCGGCCCCGCCGATCACCAGCAGCGTCTCGCCCGAGCCCTCGCCCTCCACCAGGTCGAAGCAGTCGAACAGCAGCTCCCAGGCGGTGATCGAAGTCAGCGGCAAGGCGGCTGCTTCCGCCATGCCGAGCGACACGGGCTTGGGCCCGACGATCCGCTCGTCGACCGCATGCAACGCCGCGTTGGTGCCCGGCCGGGTGATGTCGCCCGCGTAGAACACGTGGTCGCCGGGCTCGAAGAGGGTTACCGCCTCGCCCACTGCCTGGACGGTGCCGGCCGCATCGAAGCCCAGCACCTTGTGGCCGGTCTCGGGCTCGGCCCGCATCCGGACCTTGACGTCGACCGGGTTGACCGAAACCGCCTCGACCGCCACCAAGAGATCGCGCGGCCGGAGCACGGGCTCGGCGATCTCGATGTCCTCCAGCGCCAGCGGATCGTCGATCGGGCGGCTCTTGGTATAGCCTACGGCGCGCATCGCCTCGTCTCCTGGTTGGTTGCCCCTGGACTGCCAGAGCGGCGGGCCCGAGGCAAACGCTTCGGGGGTGAAGGGTCTTCTGGTCGACGCGCAAGCTCTGCCGTGGCCGCCAAGTCTGCTATCAACCCGGCAGTCCCGAAAGCCCGATGAGGCGAGCCCATGCGGCGCAGGAAATCACGGCTGGTCTCGAGGAAGCGCGCGGCGCCAGGAACCCCGCCCGGCGTCCTCGTCGCCGATCCGGCGGCGGCGCCAACGACGATCGCCGCCATCACCTGCTGTCCGG
>SLRI01000287.1 GCA_007131045.1 Rhodospirillales bacterium | reverse complement strand
CGAGCGCGCGGCTGACCCCGGTGCGCACCATGTGCACACCCCAGAGCAGCAAGGCGATGCCGCCCACCAGCTCGATCAGGATGAGGGTGGGGTTCAACCGGGAGAAACTCCAACGGCGGGGATGTTCGGAGCGGGGTAGATTAGCCCCGTTTCCCCCCCGCCGTCAAAGTGCTGTCATCGATTTGTCACAAATCGCGCGAGCGGCGCGGCGCTGTCGCCTCATCGCCGGGCCGGCTCACTCGGCCGGGCGGATCAGCTGCCAGTGGCTGACGCCGGCCGAGGTGACGCCCGGAAAGTCCCAGCCGGCGACGACCTCCGGGTCGACCACCACCTCGGCGTGGATCGAGGCCAGCGGGATGTCGCTGTACTGCTCGAAGAGGTAGGTGAACGCGTCCTGGGCGATCGCCTCGCGTGCCTCGGGGTCGAAGGTGGCGGCGAGCTCTTCGTAGTAGCCGACGATCGTGTCGTCCTCGAAGCCGTGATAGGGCGAGCCAGCGGGGTTGTGGGCGTTGAAGAAGTAGATCTCGGTCGGCCGGATCGGGGCGTTCCTGATCGGGCTGACGACGTAGGCCTGCCGGCCGCGGCCGAGCGCGCCCAGCGACGCCCAGTCCATCTCGCGAATCTCGGTCTGGAGCCCGATCTCCTCGAAATAGATCTGCATCAGCTCGGCCATGGTGCCGAACTCCGGATTGCCCGAGAGCACGGTTGCGATGATCGGGATCACCGGATCGGGGAAGGCATCGGGGTAGCCGGCCTCGGCGAGCAGCTCCTTCGCCCGTTCGGGGTCGTAGCCGTAGAGCTCGTCGAAGCGGTCCTCGAGCTCGGGCACGTAGCCCTCGTGCGGCCGATGCATGCCGTAGCGGACCAGCCGCTCGGCGCGGCCGGCATAGAGCACGTCGATCGCCTCCTCGCGGTCGAACGCGCGGTTCATCGCCTCGCGCACGCGGATGTCGGCCCAGGGCAGGTCGTCCCGCGCGGCCTCGTCGCCGCTGGTTCGATAGAGGCCGTTGAACATCACGGTGGTCTGCAGGGCCGGGCTGGTCGAGGCGATGATCGTCTTGCCCTGGGCCAGGGCGTCCTCCTGCAGCTCGCGCGGCAGCTCGGCCACATGCGCTTCGCCGGCGAGCAGCATGGCGAGCTTGGTCGAGGCCTCGCCGGCCCAGCGGAACTCGAGCTCGGCGAAGCCGGCATCGGTGCCCGACCAGTGGTTCTCGACCCGCTCGTAGACCACCCCCTCGCCGGTGCGCCGCTCGGCCACCTGATAGTGGCCGGTGCCGGCCGGCCTGGCGTCGTAGCCGGCGGGCCCTTCGGCGTCGTACTGCGCCTTGGAGTAGATCATCATCGAGCCGCGGCCGGCGTGGCTGAAGAGAAAGCCGATGCGCGGCTCGTCGAAGCTGAAGGTGACGGTGTGGTCGTCGACGATCTCGAGCGCCGCACCTCTGAGCTGGCCGACGCCGGTGAGCGTCGAATCGTCGGCGGTGTGCAGCTCATAGGAGTGGACGACGTCTTCGGCGGTGACCGGGCCGTAGTCGAAGTGGAACTCGGCCTCGGGCTCGAGCTCGATCGTCCAGACGGTGAAGTCGTCGTTGTGCGACCAGGCGGCGGCGATCGAGCTGGTGTCATAGGCGCCGGTTTCGAGGTCGTTGCCGATCAGCATCTCGTGGCTCGGGAACACCCCGGTGGCGCCGTCGGTATGCCAAAAGCGGCCGGTTTCGGTGGTCGGCGGGTCGAGGGCGACGACCAGCCGGTCGGCCTGGGCCAGGGCGCTGCCGGCGAGCCCGAGGCCAGCCATGGCGGTGCCGGCGAGTGCGGCGATGGCGAGGCGCCGTGCGAGCGAACGGCGATGGCCGGTGACGGCAATGGTGGCGATTGTGGACGACGAAGTTGCCGACACGCCGTGCGCCGGTATCGAGCGATGATCGCTCGTGTGAAGCCTCCCCCTGATGGCTTTATGGGTGTGCGGACAACCGACGACGATGCGGTGCTGCCCGAAGCACGAGGTGGACCCTGGGCGCGAATGGCGGCGGGGCCAACCCTCGGTCGGGTCGGTGGTCGTGGTTTTACGGCGGCGTTGAACGGGCTCATGGCGGCGCAGGAGGTGTTCAGGGCGCGGCCGGTGGGGGAGGATCGGATCTGCGGCGTGGCGGCGCTGTCTACTCCCGGGCGTTCTCGGTGTCGCCGAAGCCCTTGAGCGCGACGGGCGGCTTGCCGGGAAACTCTACCGTCAGCTCGAGCCGTCCGCCCATCGCCTCGACGTAGCCGCGCAGCGTCGAGAGCATCAGGTCGGCGCGCTTCTCGAGCTGGGCGACGGTTGCCTGCCGGACGTTGAGGCTTTGCGCGAGTTGCTGCTGGGTCAGCTCCCGGGCGCGGCGGAGTTCCTTGAGCGTCAGATACTCCTTCTGCAGCCGGTCGGCCTCGGCCTCGATCCGGGCACGACGTTCGGGCGCCAGCTGCGCCATTTTCTCCTTCAGCGTGGTTCCCATGGGTCAGCGTCTCCTTTCCCTGAGATGGTGCTCGAAGCGATCATCAGCCTTGGCGATCAAGCTTTTGTAGAACCGCCTCTGGCTGCCACCGGACTTGTCGCCTGCGGCGAGCAGGATCGCCCGGCGTTCCGGATCGAAGGCGAAGGCAACGCGCCAGACGCCATCGCCGGCTGTGCATCTCAGCTCCTTCAAATTGGCGTGTCGCGAGCCATGAAGGGTGTCGACATGCGGCCTGCCGAGCTGTGGCCCCTCCCGTTCGAGAAGGTTGACCCTGGCAAGAATCGCATCCTGAACCGCTTCCGGGAAAGCGTCGAACTCGGCTTCGAACGGCGCCGCGAACTCGACTATCCACGCCATGTCTTTATAGGCTCGCACCTATATCGACCGCAAGCCTCTCGGCCACCCGCCCGCCGAGAAATCCGAGGGGGCGCGGCGAAAATCATTCTCCCCGCTTTCTTCTTGCTCACCTTTTCAGCAGCGCCGGGATTTCGCGGCTATCGACCGTCTGCTCTTCTTTGGTGTCGAGGTCG
>SLRI01000573.1 GCA_007131045.1 Rhodospirillales bacterium | reverse complement strand
CGCCCAGACCGGCGATGATGCTGCCGTCAGCCTCGCCGACATGACCGGCTGACTAAGAACCGGCCGAAGCCGGAGAACGAGCTGGTGACAGCCCAGCTACACCACGCGGTGGGACACGATCTCCGCTCAAGCTCTAGGCGCGGCTCGAGCTGCTGCAAACGGCCTCAATGAGATTCAGGCTGAGAGCATCACTTCATCGTCGTCGAGCGAGACGACAACATCGCAATATCCATAAGGTTCGCTGACGAAAGCGACAACTGACACAGCCTCGTCGTCACCGGTACTTGTCGGCCGCTGGGCGCATCCGGCGAGCAGCCAGAGCTGCTTCTGCTCGAGTTCATTGCGAAGCGCCAAAAGTCGAACATCATATTCTGCGCCGAAATCGTCGAGCTGGTAGCGCGTCTCCAGGGCGCCGGTTCTGTAGCCTTCCAGAATCCGAACGATCTGCCGCTCGGGTCCGTTGCGCGCTGTGCCGAGTGGCATGACGGCGATCACCGTTGCGGTGTCCTGTAGCATTGCAAAGAGGTCGCGATCGTCGAGCAATTCAAGCTGCACGACGTCGCCGTCGGGGTCCTCGACAAGGCGAGGCGTGAGGCGTGGCGCTGTCAAGAGCTTCATGGTGGTCTCCTGGCGAACATGGTGTGTTGACGCGCCTATAACTACGCTGTATCTGTTAACAACTTGTTAGCAAACACGGTAAACGAGCATGATCGCGACGACAATTATCGACGACCGCCAGCTTGAAACGATGATCCGCCGCATTGTGGCCGAAATGCTGAACGTCAATCCACCGCGCCGGCCCGAAACCGGGCCAAAGTGCTGGCTCGTCAACTCGCAAGTGCAAGCAGATCTGCTACGTGTCGTGGAGGCGCCAGACGTCGATGCCCCAGGCATTCGGAACGAGCCACACTGGAAAACCGTTAAAGAAATTCGCGAGGGCGACAAGATCGTCTTTCGCGATAGCCGTGCGAAGCAACTCGTCGGTCACGCGATCGCCGAGCGTTTCGAACGCGGTGAGCATAGGCACATGACGGGTAGACCCGCGGTCCGATGGTGGCTTCAAGATAGCGTACGGTACGATAGACCGATCGCTGATGCGACTTTCAAGAGCTTGTTCAAACAGCACGATGACGGCCGCGCGGGCTTCTCGCTCATCCGCCTCGACGGTCGCTACAATCAAAAAGCCTATTGTTATCAGCTATCTGCAGCATTGCGTGACGCACTAGCCGCCGCATCTGGCAGAACTGAGCTATAACTTAAGCCACAGCCCAACTCGGCTGAACGATGGAAGTAGCTCAGTGGGTAAGCGGATCAACTTTGTAGGTTTGGTCTCCTTCTTCATCTGTCGCTGAATGCCGCTGCACGTGGGCGTCGGCCGTGAGCCTTTCGCTAGGCAGCGGCGCAACCGAGGCCGGCGCGAAGGGCAAGCCCAGGACCTGATACCGCGAGGTCGACGAAGCCGATCTCGCGGCGGAGGAGCGGTTCCTGGTCGACGCGATCTGTGATGGTCAGGCGCGCTACATGAAGACCCGGATCGAGTTCCGCAACCGCTTCAGCGGGCGGGAGTAGCGACTGGCGGCGCGGCGGTTAGGCGGGCAGCAGCCCATCGATCAACTGCCAGATGGCGTTCATCTGCTTGCCGCTCTGGCGGAAGTAGTCGGGGCCGCTGTAGCCCCACCAGTCCCAGCATCCCCTGGGATTGGCGGTGAGGCCGGTGACGTCGAACCGCCTGTGCCAGGCGGTCGCCTGCGGGTAGAGCACGACGATCCGGTTAGCCTCGGCCCAGGCGTTTTAGCCGGCGTCCCAGTAGAAGTCGTCGGCGATCAGCTCCGGATATTGGCGGCAGCCGTGAAAGGCGACGTGCAGCCGGCAGTCCTGCGGCAAGTCCCGTCCCCGGCGCAGCCGGCCGGAACGTAGACGAAGCCCAGTTCGCCCATGCTGACCCGCGGATCCGCCGGATTGAAGAACTCGGTCTGGTCGATGGCGACGAGCCGGTCGCGCTCCGGCACCTGGGCTCGGTCGTGAACCCGGCGGGGAAGAGATGGCGGAGCAGTCGCTCGGCCGCATCGAAATCGCAGTCTATCAGGAACGGCAGCCGTACTCGTGGCACTCCAGGATCGCGTGGTCGGTCGTGCCGGTGAACGCCTCGATCGGCACGCCGTGATTGGCCGTCGCGTCGTGGTCGAGCCGCACGGCGGCGGCGTCGAGCCTCAGCGCCAGATAGTAGTCGCGGAGCGCCTCGAGCGTGGCGAACGGCACGACCTCGTCGTTGGCACCGACGAAGAGCCAGACCCGGTCGGCGTCGAGATTTGCCGGATCGTCGATCTGCCCGCTGCCGTGCTCCGCCCGGGTGACATCGAGCGACTGTTCGACGCTCGGCCACTCCGGCAGCCAGTAGGCCATGGGCTCGAGCGCCGAGCGCCCCTGGCGCATGCTGACACCGAGGACTACGAAGACCGACGCCAGCGGGTTGAAGGCGGGCATCGACGGGGTCTGCTCAGCGCAGGCGTAGGGGCCGCCCGCCATCACCCCGGCAACATTCCTGATGAGGCGACAACAAATCCCAGGGGAACATATCCCCGTGAGGCAATGCGCCGGTCAGGGTGGTTGTCGCTCACCATTCCAGAGCCGCTCGACGAAGACATTGTCCCGCCAGGCGCCCTTGCCGTCCATGCTGATCTGAATTTTCTCGGCCAGCAGCACCTTCGTGAAGTCGATGCTGGTGAACTGGCTGCCTTGATCGGTGTTGAAGATCTCGGGTTTGCCGAAGCGGGCCAGCGCCTCCTGCAAAGCCTCGATGCAGAAGTCGGCATGCATCGTGATCGACAGCCGCCAGGCCAGGACCCGGCGGCTGAACCAGTCGACCACGGCCGCGAGGTAGACGAAGCCGCAGGCCATCGGCACGTAGGTGATGTCCATCGCCCAGACTTGGTTCGGTCGCGTGATCGGCAGCCTGCGCAGCAGATACGGGTAGATCTTGTGGCCCGGCGCCGGCTTGGAGGTGTTCGGCTTG
>SLRI01000020.1 GCA_007131045.1 Rhodospirillales bacterium | reverse complement strand
CTCGCTGTCAAGAGCGTGCGGCGTCGAAATTCGGGCTTCGCGTGGTGGTCAGCGGCGAGCCGCTTTGTCCGCCTGCTGTTCCGCGAGGGCGCGGGGATGGGGCTTGCCGAGCAGGCCCATGAGCCACGAGGTGAAGATCGATCCTTCCTTCTCGCCGGGCAGCGGCGCGGGCAGGGCGCGCCCCCAGGCACCGTGTACCACCACCTTCGGCGGGCCGAGTGAGGCCTTGACCCGCCCGGAGGTGGAACGAGCCTGTCCACTCCTGCTGCTGGTGGCATCCGCCATCGCTGCTACTCGGTTGCCGCTCTACCCAGGGACGACTCGGTGGCGATATCCGAGGTCGCGGATATTCTCCTCCTGCTCGATCTCCCGATCGTAGGCGCCGGCGAACAGCTTCTCGAGGTAGTCGTCCATCGAGATGCCGTCCGCCGGGCCTGCTACCTCAGCTGATGCCGCCGAGGCTCACGTATTTGATCTCGAGATACTCGTCGATGCCGTACTTCGAGCCCTCGCGGCCGAGGCCGCTCTCCTTGACCCCGCCGAACGGGGCCACTTCGGTCGCGATCACCCCGTCGTTGACGCCCAGGAGCCCGACCTCGAGGGCCTCGGCCACACGGAACACCCGGCCGAGATCGCGGGCGTAGAAGTAGCCGGCGAGACCGACATCGCTGTCGTTGGCGAGCTTGATCACCTCTTCCTCGGTCTCGAACTTGAAGACCGGGGCCACCGGGCCGAAGGTCTCTTCCTTGGCGATCTTCATGTCCATGCTGCAATTGGCGAGCACGGTGGGCTCGAAGAAGAGGCCGCCGAGCGCGTGCGGCTTGCCGCCGATGGTCACCTTGGCACCCTTGGAGACCGCGTCCTCGATATGCTCCTTGGCCTTGTCGACGGCGGCCGATTCGATCAGCGGGCCGACCTCGATGCCCTGGTCGGTGCCGACGCCGACCTTCAGCGCCTCGGTGGCGGCCCTGAACTTCTCGACGAAGGCGTCGTGGATGCCGGCCTGCACGTAGATGCGGTTGGTGCAGACACACGTCTGCCCGGCATTCCTGAACTTGCAGAGGATGGCGCCCTTGACCGCCTCGTCGATATCGGCGTCGTCGAAGACGATGAAGGGGGCGTGGCCGCCGAGCTCCATCGAGACCCGCTTGACGGTATCGGCGCACTGCTTGAGCAGCATCTTGCCGACGTCGGTCGAGCCGGTGAAGGAGAGCTTCCTCACCTTCTTGTTCGAGGTCAGCTCGCCGCCGATCTTGCCAGCGGAGCCGGTGACGATGTTGAACACACCCTTGGGCATGCCGGCGCGCTCGGCGAGTTCGGCCAAGGCGAGCGCGGAATAGGGCGTCATCGAGGCGGGCTTGACCACGAAGGTGCAGCCGACGGCGAGGCCCGGCGCGCATTTGCGGGTGATCATGGCATTGGGAAAGTTCCAGGGGGTGATCGCGGCACACACACCCACTGGCTGCTTGATCGCGAGGATGCGGCGCGAGCCCACGGTCTGCGGGATGACGTCGCCATAGACCCGCTTGCCCTCCTCGGCGAACCACTCGACGAACGAGGCGCCGTAGACGATCTCGCCGGCGGCCTCGGCGAGCGGCTTGCCCTGCTCGCGGGTCATCAGATAGGCGAGGTCGTCCTTGTTCTCGATCATCAGATCGAACCACTTGCGCAGGATCGTCGCCCGTTCCTTGGCGGTCTTCTCCCGCCAGGCGGGCAGCGCCGCCTCGGCCGCATCGATGGCGCGGCGGGTCTCGGCCTCGCCCATGCCGGGCACCGTGCCGAGCACCTCGGCCGTGGCCGGATCGGTGACCTCGACCGTCTTCTTGTCGTCGGCCTCGACCCAGGCACCGTCGATGTAGCAGCGCTCGATGAAGAGCGACGGGTCGTTCATGCTGTTGCGAATGTCCTTGATGGCGACCGCCATGTGCGTTCTCCCCTTGGTTGTCTGCGGATCGGTCGAGTCTACGCCGGAACGAGGCTCTTGGCGAGGTAGCGGCTCATCCGCCGCGAGAAGGCGCCGGGATCGGGCACCGGCTCGCCCTCGATGATCCGCGCCTGGTCGAGCAGCAGAAAAGCCATGTCGTCGAGCTCGCCGCCGCCGCCATCGGTCTCCAGCATCGCCTCGAGCGTCTTGATCAGCTCGTGCTCGGGATTGACCTCGAGGATCGGCTTGCTCTGCCCGGTGAAAATCTCGTGGTGCTTCAACAGTCGCTCGAGCCGGAGATCCATGCCCTGGTCGGCGGCGACGAGACAGACCGCACTCTCCTTCAGCCGCTTCGACGCGCGGACGTCCTGGACCTGGCCCTCGAGGGTCAGCTTGAGCTTGGCGATCAGCTTGTCGAGCTTGGCCTGCTCCTCCGGCGCCAGCTCCGGTGCTGCGGCCTCGGCGCCCTTGATCTTCGAGAGATCGACGTCGCTCTTGGTCAGCGACTTGAAGCTCTTGTCCTGGTAGGGCCCGACCTCGGGCAGCCAGAACTCGTCGACCGGGTCCTCGAACAGCAGCACCTCGATCTCCCTGGCGCGCGCCACCTCGAGCTGCGGGCTGGTCCGGAGTGCGGCCACGCTCTCGCCGGTGATGTAGTAGATCTCGTCCTGGCCCTCCTTCATCCGCCCGAGGTAGCCCTCGAGGGTAGTCCAGCCGGAATCGTGCGTGCTGCGAAAGCGGGCGATCTCGAGCAGCTTCTCGCGATTCTCCTGGTCCTCGTAGAGGCCTTCCTTGAGCACCGGGCCGAAATCCGCCCAGAACTTCTCGTAAAGCTCCTCCTTGGCCTTCCTGGCCAGCTCGTCGAGGACCCGCTTGGTCAGCACCTTCTTCATCTTGGCGACGACCGCACCGTGCTGCAGCGTCTCGCGGCTGACGTTGAGCTGAAGATCCTCGCTGTCGACCACGCCCGCCACGAAGCGCAGGTAGCGGGGCATCAGCGCCTCGACGTCGTCGGTGATGAACACCCGCTTGACGTAGAGCTTCACCCCGTGCCGGCGCTTGGGGTCGTAGAGGTCGAACGGGCGCATCGAGGG
>SLRI01000589.1 GCA_007131045.1 Rhodospirillales bacterium | reverse complement strand
TGGGGGCAAGTCGCACTTGGCGGCGGCTATCGGCCTCGGCTTGATCGAGAACGGCTGGCGCGTCTTCTTCACCCGGACGACAGACCTCGTCCAAAAGCTCCAGGTGGCGCGGCGCGAACTCACCCTCGAGGCTGCCATCAACCGCCTCGACAAGTTCCACCTGCTGATCCTCGACGACCCCCCTCGCTATCCGGGCCTACGTCACCAAGGACCAGGCCGAAACCAGCGTGCTCTTCGAGCTCATCAGCGCCCGCTACGAACGCCGCTCGACCCTGATCACCGCCAACCAACCCTTCGGCGAATGGAACAGGATCTTCCCCGACCCGGCCATGACCCTGGCTGCCGTCGACCGGCTAGTCCACCACGCCACCATCCTCGAACTCAACGTCGAAAGCTACCGACGCCGCGCCGCTCTCGAGCGCCAACGCGGCCCAGGCCGACCGCCCTCACGCGCGACAACCAAAACCACCCCTGATTGACGCGCCGCGACAATCAACAAATCAAAACCTGCTTGCACACGACGACCGAGCCCACGATCATCCCCTCGCCGCGACGCCAAACCACCATCCAGATTGTCGCGCGAACCTCACCCAGATCGTCGCGCTACACGCGGGGTCCCCACAGCCCCGCTGGGCGAGACCTGCTTTCCGCGCTCGGCCCGCCAGCGCTGCCTGGCCCATCGCATGCGCAACCTCGCGGCCAAGGTGCCCGAGGATCAATGGCCGGCCTTCAAGGCCCGGGCCCAGGCCGTCTACCAGGCCCCCAGCCGGGCCCCCAGCCGGACGGGCGCGCGCGACTTGGCCGAGGGCCTCGTCAACGACTACGAAGACGAACTACCCAGCGCGGTCGCCTGCTTTCGGGACGATTTCGAGGCCTGCATCGCCCATTTGCGGCTGCCGATCGGCCACCGACGCGCGATTCGCACCACCAATCTGCTCGAGCGGCTGTTCGTCGAGGAGCGTCGCCGATTGAAGATCATCCCCAACGCATTCGGCGAGAAGCCGGTCCTCGAGCTGATGTTCGGCGCGATGATCCGCGCCGCCGAGCGGTGGCGAGCTCGAGATCACCACTTTCGAGCGGCGGCAGCTCGACGCCCTGCGCAAGGAACTTGACCAGAACTACGAGGCCGAAACAGGCCTCGAGAGAAGCCGCTCAGCCGCCGATCCTCAGACCCGAATCTCCAGCAGTTCTGGGACTTGACCCAGCACCGCTGTGGCCGCTCTGGCAGGATGCTGTCGAGCATCCGCCATCGGCGATCGCCGTCAGTCGACAGGCAGTCCATCAGCAGTTGCCGGACACCCATTTACCGACCGCTTCTCGCCGGCAGCAGTGTCACGCCGGCCATATGGAGCACTGTCTCCACGAACACGCGGGGCAGATGCCGGAATACCCGGTGCGGCATTCGCCCGACGCGTCGCGATTCCTCCTTCGAAAACTGCGAGCCGGCAGTGCATGAAATCCATTGCAGATTTCAATTCAGGAGGTTCCAAGCATAAATTCTCCTGAATTATCAGCAGAGCACAATCATGCCCGTGAAGATCTTCTATTTAATTCAGTAGGTTATTGTTGTATACTCATTTGAAATGTCAAAAGACTCTCGCTTACAGATTTCGTGGCGTGTTTTAGCCGCTCGAGCTTGCTCGCAGGCTGCGCGCGGCTCGGGGCGCAGGCAAAGGCTTCGAGGGGGTTCGACGCCAGGATGGATCAGCCGGACCGGGAACCTGATCGGGGGGTCGGCTGCCCCCGAGATCAGACGTCGAGGGTGTAGGCGCGCTCCCAGTCGGTGAGTTGGCCGGTGTAGGTGAGCCATTCGCGGTGGCGGAGCTTGGCGTAGGCGCTGGTGAAGGCGGGGCCCAGGGCCTGCTGCAGGAGCTCGCTCTTCTCGAAGGCGCGCAGGGCATCGAGGAGGTTGAGCGGCAGCCGGCGGGCGTCGCGGACGGTGTGGCCCCGGGCATACATGTCGATGTCCAGCCGTTCGGGCGGCTCGGTGCCTTTGGCGATGCCGTCGAGGCCGGCCGCGAGATAGGCGGCCGGCGCCAGATAGGGGTTGGTCGCCCCGTCGGCGAGGCGCAGCTCGAACCGGCCGGGGTCGGGGACGCGCACCATGTGGGTGCGGTTGTTGCCGGACCAGGTGACCGTGTTGGGCGCCCAGGTGGCGCCCGAGGTGGTGACCGGCGCGTTGATCCGCTTGTAGCTGTTGACCGTGGGGTTGGTGATCGCGGTCAGCGCCTCGGCATGGGCGATAATGCCGCCGAGGAACTGGTAGGCCGCCTGCGACAGGCCGAGCTCGTCCGCCTCGTCGAGGAAGAGGTTGGCCTCGCCGGTCGCATTCCAGAGCGAGAGGTGGAGGTGGCAGCCATTGCCGGTCAGGTGCGCGAAGGGCTTGGGCATGAAGGTGGCACGCAGCCCGTGCCGCTCGGCGATCGTCTTCACCATGTACTTGAAAAAGCAATGCCGATCAGCGGTTTGCAGCACGTCGCCGAACAGCCAGTTCATCTCGAATTGGCCGTTCGCATCCTCGTGGTCGTTCTGGTACGGCCCCCAGCCGAGCTTTTCCATCGCATCGCAGATCTCGCGGATCACGTCGAAGCGGCGCATCAGCGCCTGCTGGTCGTAGCAGGGCTTGGCCTGGATGTCGGCGGGATCGGCGATCGCCGTGCCGTCGGGATGGATCAAAAAATACTCGGCCTCGACCCCGGTCTTCGGCCGGAAGCCCGCGGCCGCCGCCGCCTCCACCTGGCCTTTCAGCACCAGCCGCGGCGCCTGCGCCACCGGCTCGCCGGCCATCACCAGATCGGCCGCCAACCAGCCGACCTCCGGCTTCCAGGGCAGGATGGTCAGCGACTCCGGGTCGGGCACCGCGAACATGTCCGGATCGGCCGGGCTCATGTCGAGATGCGTGGCGAACCCGGCGAAGCCCGCGCCGGTCACCTGCATCTCGCCGATGGCACTGGCCGGGACCAGCTTGGAGCGTTGCACCCCGAAGAGATCGACGAAGCTGATCAGGAAATACGCGATCTT
>SLRI01000339.1 GCA_007131045.1 Rhodospirillales bacterium | reverse complement strand
GGCGAGGCTGACGCAGGGGACGGCACTTCGGCGGGCGATCTCGTGCGCCGGGAAGTTGCAGTCGGCAATGCAGATGGTGTCGCCGTGACCCATGTCGCGCAGGATCTTCAAGAGATCACCCGTGAGCAGTGGATCGAGCCCGATGAGCATTTCTGTCTCCCCTCGCGGCGCGGCGCACGGTCCGGCCGTCGTGTTGTCCACCGGACGATAGGGGTTAGCCCGGCAAAGCAAAAGCCCCTTCTGTGGGGCTAGCGGTCGAGGGTCTGCTTCAGCTCGGCCAGGAGGGCCGCGCGCTTCTGGTCATCGTCCAGCCGCTTCAGCTTGTCGCCGAGGTCGAGCAGCAGCCTGGCATAAGCGTTGTGCCAGTCTTCCGGGGCCACGGCCGCAGCCTCGCTCAGGCGCTTGTCGAGCGCGTGGCGCACGGGTGCGGTGTCGACGGCGAGGTCGAACCGGTCGTCGAGGGCCGGGGCCAGGATGTGCTCGGCAGCGCAGCCGGCAAGAGCCAGCTTCTCGCGCAAGGTCGCCATGGCGTCGGGCTCGCCGTGGGTCATGAAGATGGTGTTCTTGACCGGCAGGCGGGCCTTCACCCAGGCGACCAGCTCGCCCTGGTCGGCATGCGCGGAGAAGCTCTCGATCGAGCGGATGCGCGCCTTGACCGCGACCTCCTCGCCGTGGATGCGCACCCGCTCCGCCCCGGACTGGATGATCTGGCCGAGCGAGCCCGGCGCCTGGTAGCCGACGAAGAGGACCGTGGCATCGCGGCGCCAGAGATGCTGCTTCAAGTGGTGGCGGATGCGGCCGGCATCGCACATCCCCGATGCGGCCATGATGATCGCCCCGCTCTTGACCTGGTTGATCGCCTTGCTCTCCTCGACCGATTCGGTAAAGCGCATCCAGGGTGCCTCGAACAGGTCGGCACCGCCCTCGACCTGGTGCAGCTCGGCATGGTGGGCGGCGAAGGTGCGGGTGACGTTGATCGCCAGCGGACTGTCGATGAAGACCGGGACCTCGGGGATCAGGCCGTCCCGAATCAGCCGCGAGAGGGCCAAGAGGAGTTCCTGCGTGCGCTCGACGGCGAAGGCCGGGATCAGGAGGTTGCCGCCGTTGTCCAGTGCGGCCCGCACCTCTTCGCCGAGCTTCTGCCGGCGCTGGTCGAGGGTGACCTCGGCGCGATCGCGATTGCCGTAGGTGGCCTCGACCACGAGGTAGTCGAGATCGCTCGGTGCTTCGGGGCTGCGGTGGAAGGTCTTCTCGTCGGGACCGATATCGCCCGAGAACAGCAGGCGCAGCGGTCGGTCGCCGGCGCCGTCCACCTCGAGCTCGATCGAAGCCGAGCCGAGGATATGCCCGGCGTTCCAGAAGCGGGCGCGGACCCCCGGGGCGGGCTCCTGCCAGTCGCCATAGGCGCAGGTCCGGACCTGGTCGAGGGCGGCTTCGGCGTCGGCCTTGGTGTAGATCGGCTCGACCTTGGCGCGGCCGCGCTGCCGGTTGCGGCGGTTGAGCCGCTCGACCTCGGTCTCCTGGATGTAGCCGCTGTCGGGCAGCATGAAGGCCAAGAGGTCGGCCGTCGGCTCGGTGGCGATGATCGGCCCGGCAAAGCCGTGCTTGGTGAGCTTGGCGACGAGGCCGCTGTGGTCGATATGGGCGTGGGTGAGCAAGAGGGCGTCGATGCTCTTCGGATCGAACGGGAACGCGCCGTAGTTCAGCTCGCGAACCGTCTTTGTGCCCTGAAAGAGCCCGCAATCGACGAGCAGGCGGCCGCCCGGCGTGTCGAGCAGGAAGCAGGAGCCGGTGACCGTGGAGGCCGCACCGTGAAAGGCGAGGGAAACGCCCGAGGCGGCGCCGGCCGCCATCAGTCGGCGACCATGACGCTGTCCGGGGCGAGGCCGTAATGCTCGCGGATGAAGGCCCAGGCCTCCTCGGCGGTGTCGACGTAGTGGAAGAGGTCGAGGTCGTGCGGGCTGATCACCTCCTCGTCGAGCAGGGCCTCGAAGTCGATGATCTTCGACCAGTAGGCGCGATCGAACAGCAGGACCGGGATCTTGCGCACTTTTTGCGTCTGGATCAGGCACAAGGATTCGAACAGCTCGTCGAGCGTGCCGTAGCCGCCGGGAAAGACCACGAGTGCCCGCGCCCGCATCAAGAAGTGCATCTTGCGCAGCGCGAAGTAGTGGAACTGGAAGGAGAGCTCGGGCGTGACGTAGATGTTGGGCGCCTGCTCGTGCGGCAGGGTGATGTTGAGGCCGATCGAGACGGCATCGACGTCGGTGGCACCGCGGTTGGCGGCCTCCATGATGCCGGGGCCGCCGCCGGTGACGATGACGAAGCGCCGGGTCGGGCCGACCTGGGTGGTCGCCGAGACGATCTGGCCGAAGCGGCGCGCCTCGGTATAGTAGTGCGAGCGCAGGGCCGCCCGGCGGCAGCGCTCGACCTCCTGCTGCCTGGCCGGATCGTCGGGTGCCGTGGCGGCGTCGGCTTCGGCCTCGGCGAGCAGCAGCGCTGTGGTTTCGGGATCCTCGATCCGCGCACTGCCGTAGACGACGACGGTCGATTCGATCGCCATCTCCTGCAGCTCGAGCTCGGGCTTGAGGAGCTCGAGCTGGAGGCGGACCGGGCGCAGCTCGTCGCGCAACAGGAAGTCCGGATCGGCGAAGGCGAGCCGGTAGCTCGCGGCCGCGCTCTGCGGCGTCAGCGGCACCTCCCGGGCGTGCTCGAGGTCTTCCCTGGCACTCGGTCGATTGAGATGGCGGTCGACGACGTTCGACATGGACGGGTACGCTCCAGTTGGGCCCCCATCCTGCCCCGCTCGGTGCACAAGGCAAGCGTCGAGAACGGTCGCCCGGCGCGACCATCGCACTTTTCCGGGGGCAGCAACGCAAAACGGCCCCCACACCAGGGTGGGAGCCGTTCGCGTCAGCACCGCGACCGGGCGGTTCGCGCCGGTCGCGGGATCACTTTGCCTTGCGATCGCCTCAGGCGGCGATCGACTTCGTCAGCCTGCTCGATCGCCTCAGGCGGCGATCGACTT
>SLRI01000098.1 GCA_007131045.1 Rhodospirillales bacterium | reverse complement strand
GCCGGGCCGTTCCGCGTCGTCGACTTCACCAACGAGCGGGTGGTCTACGAGCGGTTCGACGACTACTGGGACGCCGATGCCGTGCAGATCAAGGAGCTGCGCATCTTCCAGGACCTCGGATCCGACACGGTATTGGCCGGCATCCGCTCCGGCCGCTTCGATCTCGGCGTCCTGCAGGACCGGCAGATCCCCGAGGCCGAGAGCGCGGGCGTGCCCTATACCGTGGCCGAGACCAACACCATCTTCCAGCTCTGGAACAATCATTCCAGGCCGCCGCTCGACGACGTCAACATCCGCCGCACGCTGCTCTACGGCATCGACCGGCAGGCGATCGTCGATGTCTTCTTCGGCGGCCGCAATGCGCCGACACCACAGCCCTTCGTGCCGTCGTCACCCGCCTTCAACGCCGAGTGCAGCGCCGAGCAGTACGCCTACGACCCGGAGAAAGTGCGCGAGCTCGTCGCCCAGTCGAACTATCCCGACAACCCGACGATCGGCATCATGACCAACAACATCCCCGAGTGGATCGAGATCGTCGAGGCGATGCAGGGGATGCTGGCCGCGGGCGGCGTCAACCTCGAGATCCAGATCAACGAGCCGGCCCAGTTCGGCCGCTACTTCGCCGGCGAGTTCGACATGGCGATGGGCAGGCGCGGCCGGGTCGACCCGCTCGAGGCGCTCGAGAACACCTGGGCCGCCAGTGGCGATTCCAATCCCGGCGGGATGAACGACCCGAAGCTGCAGGACCTCCTGGCTGCCATCGCCCGGGCGACCGATCCGGACGAGCGCATCGCCCTGATCCAGGAGATGTCCTGCTCCGCCATCGACAAGGGCTTCAGCCCCGGCCTCTGGAGCATCGCCAAGATCTGGGGGCACAGCGAGTGCCTGGTCGGCTTCGATGCGCCGTTCACGCCCTATCCCGAGTTCCGCAACGTGGGCATCCGGGCCGGCTGTCGCTGACCGACTCCAGCCCCGCCGCGGCTCGCCCCGAGCCGCAGCGGGCAGCCACCCGCGAGACACCTGAATGCTCAAGCTGATCCTCAGCCGCCTGGCGTGGTTCGTGCCGCTGCTCGTGCTGGTGACCTCGATCGTCTTCCTATTGATCCACCTCTCGCCGGGCGACGCTGCCGTCGTCATCGCGGGCTCGGAAGGGGTGACCCAGGAGGAGCTGCAGCGCATCCGCGTCCGGCTCGGCCTCGATCAGCCGCTCTGGGTCCAGTACTTCACCTGGATGGGCGGGGTGGTCACCGGCGATCTCGGCACCTCGCTGCTGAGCAGCCGGAGTGTCGCGGGCGAGGTGTTCTCGCGCATGCCGGTGACCCTTTCGCTGACCATGGGCAGCGTGCTGGTGGCGCTCCTGATCGCGATTCCGGCCGGGACCATCGCGGCGGTGCGCGCCGATTCGCTCACCGACCGGCTGGTGACGCTGGGGGCGACGCTCGGCGTCGCCACCCCCAACTTCTTTCTCGGCCTCTTGCTGATCCTCTTCGTGGCGCTGACCACCGGGCTCTTTCCGACCTCCGGCTATGCTGCGGCCGGCGACGGCGTCGGCGAGTGGGTGCGCCACCTGATCCTCCCCTCGATCGCCCTCGGTGCCGCGGTCGCCGCCGAAATCGCCCGGCATCTGCGCGCGTCGCTGCGCGACGTGCTCGACCAGGACTATATCCGCACCGCCCGCTCGAAGGGCCTGCCGACCTGGAAGGTGATCGGCAAGCACGGGCTGAAGAACGCCGCCATCCCGGTGGTCACCGTGCTGGGGCTGCAGGTCTCCAACCTGCTCAGCGGCTCGATCGTGGTCGAGGCCGTCTTCGGCCTGCCCGGCCTCGGCAACCTGTTGATCCGCTCGGTCTTCAGCCGCGACTTCCCGATGATCCAGGGTGTGATGCTGATCACCGTGCTGATGGTCGCCGTCATCAACCTCGTCGTCGACATCTCCTACGGCTACTTCAATCCTAAGGTGAAGTCGTCGTGAGCGTCGGCACGGTGACCGAGACCCCGGCCGGGGCCGAGGAGGCGGCAGCCCTCGCCCGGCCGCCGACCACCGCCTGGCAGCGCTTCAGCCGTCGCTTCTTGGCCCAAAAAGTGGTCGTGACGCTGTTCGCGACCCTGGTCCTGGTCAGCCTCGCCGCCTTGGCCGCCCCCTGGATCGCCCCTTATGATCCCAACCTCGTCGACATCATGAAGCGGATGGCCGGGCCCAGCCCCGAGCACTGGCTCGGCAACGACGAACTCGGTCGCGACATGCTCAGCCGGCTGATGTACGGCACCCGCATCTCGCTCTACGCGGCCCTGCAGGCAACCGCCCTGGCCTTCGCCCTGGGCGTGCCGATCGGCCTTCTGAGCGGCTATCTCGGCGGCTGGGTCGACACCATCTTGATGCGCATCACCGATGCCCTGATGAGCTTTCCGGCGCTGGTCCTGGCGATTGCCATCGTCGGCCTCTTGGGCCCCAGCCTGCGCAACGCGATGATCGCCATCGGCATCGTCTACGCGCCGCGCCTCGCCCGGGTGGTCAGGGGTGCCACGCTCGGCGTGCGCGAGGAGACCTATATCGAGGCGGCGCGGGCGGTCGGCTGCTCGGGCTGGCGCATCGTCCGCCGCCACGTCCTGCCCAACATCCTCTCGCCGCTGGTGGTCCAGACCACGCTCTCGATGGGCCTCGCCATCCTCGCCGAGGCGGCGCTTTCCTTCCTCGGGCTCGGCGTCCAGCCGCCGCATGCGAGCCTGGGGGCGATTCTCGGCCGCTCCTTCGCCTATATCCACCAGGCCCCGCTAAACGTGCTGACCCCGGGGCTGCTCATCCTCCTTTTGGTGCTGTCGTTCAACGTCGTCGGCGACGGCCTGCGCGATGCCTTCGGCCGCGAGCGGCGGACCGGCTGATGGCGCAGGAGCCCGTCCTCTCGATCCAGAACCTCAAGGTCGACTTCGTCACCGAGAACGGCTGGGCCACCGTGGTCGACGACGTCTCGCTCGACGTCATGCCCAACGAGGCGCTCGGCATCGTCGGCGAATCCGGCTCCGGCAAGAG
>SLRI01000290.1 GCA_007131045.1 Rhodospirillales bacterium | reverse complement strand
GGCTGGTCGTTCGCGCCCCGCTTGGTCGTTCGAGGACGTCGCTCATTCGGCGGCGGTGAGCGTACGCTCGGCTTCGATCATCCGCTCGACCGTCTTGCGCATCATCACCGCCCCTTTGTCGATCCCGAGCCGGAGCGGCCGCTGGCGCCCCTCGAGCTTCGCCTCCTCGGCCTGGATGGCCTCCAGGATCGCCTTGTCCTCGTCGAAGGCGAGCGCGAACTGCTCGTTCATCCGCGCCTTGGTCGCATCGTCCGTGGCGAAGTTGTCGACATGCAGCCAGTAGTCGATGGAACGGGTCTCGTCGACCGGGCAGATGAAATGACAGGCGAAGATCCGGATCGCGCCTTCGTGCAGCCGGCCCTCGCGCGCGCCCGTGCCGGTGTCCGCGCCACCGAAATCGATCACGGCGATCGACGGGGCATGGTAGTTGTAGATCTGCCAGCGGTCGATATTGCCCGCGAAGTTGCCGAACTTCCGGAACAGCGGAATCGGCTCGGCGTCGATCGTCCAACGCGTGGTGACGATGAGATCACCCGCGACCTCGGTCTCGATCGGCACGTCCTCGTGCGCCGCGTTGCCGAGCGTCGAGAGATGCACGAAGGCGACATGCGCCGGATCGCAGAGATTGTCGGCCAAGGCCAGATAATTGGCCTCGACCTCGAGCGCCTCGCCCTCGACCGGATGCCAACCCGCCTCGTGATACTCGGGCAGGTCGAACAGCCGGTCGCGGCTCGCCAGCGCCGGCTCACCCATCCAGACCCAGACGAGCCCCATGCTCAGCTCGACCGGAAAGGCTCGGACCCTGGCCGAGGGCGGGATCGAGCGCTGCCCCGGAATACGCACGCAGGACCCGTCGGCCGAAAACGTCATGCCGTGATAGCCGCACTGGACGTTGCCGTCCTTCAGACAGCCCATCGAGAGCGGCAGGAAGCGGTGCGGGCAACGGTCGAGAAGCGCCGCGAACCGGCCGTCGGGCTGCTGCCAGAGAACCAGATCCTCGCCCAGGATCCGGCGCTCGTGCAACCCTTCGCCCATCCGGCTCGCGAAGCCCGCGGGATACCAGCAATTGCGAACGAAGCTCACGCCGCACCCTCCCCTATCGCAGCCCGTCCCGGCCCTCGATATCCAGGGCCTTCAAGCCGCCCATCCGGTCGTGCGGCCGGGGGCCCGTCGTCATGGCGAGACAAAAGACGATCTCGCCCGCGCGCGGCGCATCCTGGACCCGGACCTCGATGGCGCTGAAATGACCCCTGACATAGGCCGCGTTGATATGGTGCAGCGGCACGTCGAGTGCCGTCCCGATGGCGCCCAGCTTCTTGGTCGACGGCACGATCGCCTTGGCGTCGCCCAAGAGCTCGCGCATCGCGTAGCCGCCGGGCACGTGCCAGAGAGCCCCCTGCTCGAGCTCGCCCTCGGCGCCGACGATCGAACCCTTGCCGTAGGCCTCGATGCGCCGCGGATCACCACCCAGGGCGGCGATCAGCTTCTTCGACATCTCGAGGCCGAGCGGCTTCAGCGCGGCCATGGCCTCGGCGAAATCGGCCTCGGAGGCGAACCGGCCGGCGAACGGGTTGGCGAAGACGGCAGCCACGCTGCCGCGCAGCAAGGGAGTCGCCAGCCTCGGGCCGCCGTCGTGGTGGATCTCCTCGACCGTCACCTGCGTCTTTCTCAGCTCGAACATGCGATCTCCTCCCAGCCTCGCCCGACCACCAGCACTTCGCCCCGCAGCACCAGCATGGCCCCCCTGATCAGCCCGCGCTCGACCAGCTCACGGGCGTACCCTGCCCCGTTTTCGAGGGCTTCGGCAACCGCTTCCTTCGCCAAGGGCCCGACAGCGGCCGTCACCAGGCGGCAGCCCAGGTCGCTGTCGGGGTCGAGATCAGTGGCCGGCACGCGGCTGACGGCCGGATCGTCGATATCGACCGCATTGGCGATCAGCGTCGCCGCAGCATCGGCCCTGGCGGCCGTTTCGGCGAGCACGGTGACCGCATCGGCGATGCCCATCGAGAAGCTCCTGCCGGCCCAGCCGCTGGTCGCTACCCCGCCGATGCCGTCTTCGTGGCGGAGGCGAATGCCGGCGGCCATCAGCGGCCGGCGCAGCTCCGGCACGACCCCGATCTCCAGGGTCCGGCCGGGCGTCAGATGGACGGCGATGTCGCCCCGATTGTTGACGTAGGCGCGCTCGATCCCGGGAGTCTGGCGGATGGCGGCCATGACGGTGTCGGCGACGGCCCCGGCGACCGCGGCCATCGGCGTGACGAAGCGGTCGGCCAAGGGTGCCGTCGCCGCATGCATCAACAGCGCCGGCGGCGGCAGCCCCGCGGCCTCGCCCACCGGCTGCCGCAGCCGCGCCAACACGAAAACGAGACATGCCAGAAGCCCGGCGAAACGGCGCTCGGCCGCCCGGTAGGCGCGCTCGACCGCGACCGGCGGGCCCGAGGCACCGATCACCAGGTCGATCGGCCCTTCCGCCAGATGCAGCCGGTTACCGGCGAGCCGCTGCACGCGCGGCGCGGCGAAGACGGGTGCCGCACCCCTCATGCCGACCCCGCCTGCCCGGCAGGACGGCGCCAGCCACCCGCAAAAAGCCAATCCGCCAACGAGCTATCGCGACATGCCAAGAGCACCGCCGGCCACAGCGACCCCGGCACCAACGACCCCGGCACCAACGACCCCGGCACCAACGACATATAACGACATGCGGAATCCACCGACGCCCCCAGCGATCTCTGCGCCAACGACATATTGCGACATGCTGAGACCACCGCGGCCGGCAGCCATCCGGGCACCAACGAGCATTCCCGACAGGCCGCCCGGCATTCGCCTCGGCGCGCCAGGACGCTCATCGCCCGGCCTCCGGCACCGGCCAGGGATTGGCGACCGGCCAGGGCTCCCGCCGCACCGATCCGCCGTAGGTCTCGAGCACGCGCTCGATCGACTGAACGTGGTCGTCGTGGCCGCCCAGGGCGGTATAGAGCCGGCGCGGCAGGGTGAACTCGATGGGAGCGACCAGCGCCGGCGTCGGCACATG
>SLRI01000028.1 GCA_007131045.1 Rhodospirillales bacterium | reverse complement strand
GAAATTCGTGGTCGGGCGGGAGATCCTCCAGGCCCCGAACGTGCTGATCGCAGCCCAGCCGACCTGGGGCGTCGATGCCGGTGCAGCCGCGGCCATCCACCAGGCGCTGCTCGATCTGGCGAGCCACGGCGTGGCGGTGCTCGTCGTCAGCCAGGACCTCGACGAGCTCTTGGCGCTGACCGATCGCCTCGCGGTGATCAATGGCGGCCGGCTCTCCAGGCCGCTAGTCACCGCCGAGGCGACGCTGGAAGAGATCGGGCTGTTGATGGGCGGGCTGCACGACCTGCCGGACGCGGTCCCGGCGATCGAGACGGCACCGGTGGCAGCACATGGTTAGGCTCGAGCCCCGGGCGCAGATCAGCCCGGTGATGAGCTGGCTGACACCGGTCCTGGCCGTACTCCTCACCGTCGCCGCCGGCGCCGTTCTCTTCGCCGCCATGGGCTACGATCCGGTGCGCTCGCTCCGGGCCTTCTTCATCGCCCCGATCAGCAGCGCCTACGGCCTGGCCGAGCTCGGCGTCAAGGCCACGCCGTTGATCCTGATCGCCACCGGCCTCGCCGTCGGCTTCAGAGCCGGGGTCTGGAACATCGGCGCCGAGGGCCAGCTCACGCTGGGCGCCCTCGCCGGCGGCTATGTGGGTCTGCTCTTCTGGGGCCAGGCCGGCTGGTACATCCTGCCCTTGATGATGATCGCCGGCGTGCTGGGCGGCATGGCCTGGGCCGCGATCCCGGCGTTCCTCAAGGCCAAATTCGACGTCAACGAGATCCTGGTCAGCCTGATGCTCACCTATGTGGGCCTGTTGCTGCTCAGCGCCCTGATCTACGGCCCCTTGCGCAGTCCCGAGGGCTTCGGCTTTCCCGAGAGCCGGATGTTCTCGCCCTCGGCCCAGCTGCCCAACCTCATCGCCGGCACGCGGCTGCATCTGGGGGCCGTGATCACCGGGGTGATCGTGCTGGTCGTCTGGTTCTTGATGTCCCGCACGCTCTTCGGCTTTCAGGTCACGGTGATCGGGCAAGCCCCGGCGGCGGCCCGGTTCGCCGGGTTCTCGAGGGCGCGGATGATCTGGATCAGCCTGATGATGGGCGGCGGCCTCGCCGGCCTTGCCGGCCTCTTCGAGGTGGCGGGGCCGATCGGCCAGATCGTGCCGACCATCTCGCCGGGCTACGGCTTCACCGCGATCATCGTGGCCTTTCTCGGCAGGCTCCACCCCTTGGGCTGCGTCCTGGCCGGTCTCCTCGTCGCCCTCTCCTATCTCGGTGGCGAGAATGCTCAGATCACCGTCGGCATGCCGCAGGCGGTGACCGGGGTCTTCCAGGGCATGCTGCTCTTCTTCCTGTTGGCCGCCGATGTCCTGGTCCGCTACCGGCTGCGCGTCGGCAAGCCGGCGCTGGCGAGGAGCTGAAGCCATGGACGGAACCGTTGCCCTGCTCGCCGCCGTGATCGTAGCCTCCACCCCCCTCCTCTTCGCCGCCATCGGCGAGCTCGTCGCCGAACGCTCGGGCGTCCTCAATCTCGGCGTCGAGGGCATGATGCTGGCCGGCGCCGTCACCGGCTTTGCCGTCACGCTCACCACCGGCAGCCACCTGATCGGCATCGGCTCGGCCGCCGTCGCCGGGGCGGGCATGGCCCTGGTCTTCGCCGTCCTCACCTTGACCTTGATGGCCAACCAGGTGGCGACGGGACTGGCCCTGACCATCTTCGGCGTCGGCCTCTCCGCACTGGTGGGCTCAGGCTTCGTCGGCACGCCCCTGCCCCGCCTGCCGAGGCTCGATATCCCGGGCCTCTCCGACCTCCCGGTGCTGGGCCCGCTGCTCTTCCGCCACGACATCCTGGTCTACGGTGCCGTAGCCCTCACGCTCGCCGTCGCCTGGTTCCTGGCCAAGACCCGAGGCGGCATGATCCTTCGGGCGGTCGGCGAGAACCACGAGGCGGCGCACGGCCTCGGCTACAACGTCATCCGCATCCGCTATCTGGCCGTCCTTTTCGGCGGCCTCTGCGCCGGGCTCGGCGGCGCCTTCCTCTCGATCGCCTACACGCCGATGTGGATCGAGCAGATGACCGCCGGCCGCGGCTGGATCGCCCTGGCGCTCGTGGTCTTCGCCGCCTGGCGCCCGCTCCGCGTGCTGGTCGGCGCCTACCTCTTCGGCGGTGTCACCATCCTCCAGCTCCACGCCCAGGGCCTCGGCCTCTTCGCCGTGCCCAGCCAGGTCATGTCGATGCTCCCCTACATCGCCACCATCATCGTGCTGGTGATCATCTCGGTCGGCCCGTGGAAGGCGCGCCTCCAGGCGCCGGCGTGTCTCGGCCGACCGTTCGCGCCCACGACCTAGGATCGGCGCAGCTCGCGGAAGAACGCGCGAATCTCGCCGGCCAGCGCTTCCGGCTGCTCCATGGCGGCGAAGTGGCCGCCGCGCGGCATCTCGGTCCACCGGCGGATGGCCGGAAAGGTGCGCTCGGCGAGGCTCCTCGGCGGGCGGAGAATCTCGTGCGGGAAGGCGGCATAGCCGGTCGGCACCGCCACCACCTCGCCCTCGGGGATCGGCCAGGGCCCGTGCATTCGCGCATAATAGGGCCAGAACGAGGAGCCGATGGCGCCGGTGAACCAGTAGAGCGCGATATTCGCCAGCAACTGGTCCTTGCTGAACACCGACTCGAGATCGCCGTCGCAATCCGACCAGGCGCGGAACTTCTCGACGATCCAGGCGGCGAGCCCGGCGGGAGAATCGGTCAGCGCGAAGGCGAGCGTCTGCGGCCGGGTCCCCTGGATCCACTGATAGCCCGTCTCCTCCTTCAAGAAGACGCGGAGCTCCTCCAGATAGTTCTGCTCCTCGGGCGTGGTGGCCGGCGCCGCCGGGTCCCGGCGCAGCGGCAGGAGGTTGAGGTGGATGCCCGAGATCCGCTCGGGATAGGCGTAGCCGAGCCGAGCCGCGACGAACGAGCCCCAGTCGCCGCCCTGGGCGCCGAAAAGCGAGTAGCCGAGGACGTCCGTCATGAGGTCGGCGAAGCAGTCGGCCACCGCCTCGATGGCGAAGCGCTTCTGGCCATGCTCGAAGGACAGGCCATAGCCCGGCAGCGACGGTGCCACCACGGTGAACGCATCGGCCGGGTCGCCACCGAAGCGTGCGGGATCGGTGAGACGTGGGATCAGCTCGAGGAACTCGAAGACCGATCCAGGCCAGCCGTGCGACAGGAGAAGGGGATGGGGGTCGGGGCCCTGACCCGGCACGTGCAGGAAGTGCAGGTCGATGCCGTGCATCCGCACCCGGTACTGGGCAAAGCCGTTCAGCCGGGCCTCCGCCGCCCGCCAGTCGAAGCGATCCCGCCAATAGGCGACCAGTTCCTGCATATAGGCGAGGTCGGTGCCATAGGCCCAGGGCTCGCCCGGCGCCTGATCGGCAAAGCGCGTCCGCTGCAGACGTTCGTGCAGGTCCGTGATGGCGGCATCTGGAACATCGAGGGTGAAGGGTCTGGGTCGTGTCATCGTAGCAGTCGTCCCATACGGCTGCGCACCCGCACCTACTCTCGGCCGAAGCCGATCGACGCCGGTGGGCATCGCGGCAGAGCTCGGCCTAAACGCGGCGCTACGACATCGCTTGCCACCACGGTGCCGGCGCCGCAATCTGTCGGCCGAGAAGCTGGCCGCATCGAGGATGGCCCATGCGCCGGCGCCATGCAATCGGAGGAAACATGCTGCTTCGCCCCACTCGTCGGAGACTGCTCGGCACCGCCGCCGCCGGTGCTGCCGTTCTCGCCACACCGCGGCTGTTGCGCGCTCAGCAGGACCACGTCCGCGCCGGCTTCGTCTATGTCGGTCCCATCGGCGACCACGGCTGGACCTATCGCCACGATGTCGGCAGGCGGGACGTCGAGGCGGCGCTGGGTGACCGGGTGAGCACCACCTATGTCGAGAACGTCTCGGAAGGCCCGGATGCCGAACGGGTGATCCGCCAGCTCGCGGCCGAGGGCCATGACATCATCTTCACGACCTCCTTCGGCTTCATGAACCCGACGATCCGGGTGGCGCAGCAGTTTCCGGATGTGAAGTTCGAGCACGCCACGGGCTACCAGACGGCGGAGAACGTCGCGGTCTACAACGGCCGGTTCCACGAGGGCCGTGCGGTGATCGGCACGATCGCCGGGCACATGAGCGAGAGCGGGATCATCGGCTATATCGGCTCCTTCCCGATCCCCGAGGTGGTGATGGGCATCAACGCCTTCACCCTGGCCGCACAGAAGATCAATCCCGACATCCAGACGCGCGTGATCTGGGTCAATTCCTGGTACGACCCGGGCCGCGAGGCCGAGGCCGCGGCCACCCTGATCGACCAGGGGGCCGACATCATCAGCCAGCACACCGACAGCCCGGCAGCGCTCCAGGTCGCCGAGGAGCGCGGCGTCTTCGCCTTCGGCCAGGCTTCCGACATGCAGGCCTTCGCCCCCAACGCCCAGCTCACCGCGATCATCGACGACTGGGGGCCCTACTACATCGAGCGCTGCCAGGCGGTCCTCGATGGCACCTGGGAAAGCCACATGGTCTGGGATGGGCTCGCCGAGGGCAAGGTGGTGATCGCGCCCTACAACCCGATCCTCCCCGAGCAGGTCATCGCCGACGCCGAGGCCGTGCGCACCGGCATCATCGACGGCACCGTCCACCCCTTCACCGGCCCGATCCATGATCAGGAAGGCGAGCTGCGTGTCGCCGAGGGCGAGACCATCGACGACGAGACGCTGGCCGGGATCGACTGGTACGTTCAGGGCGTGCAGGCCTGACTTCAGCCGCCGGGTTGCGCGTCGCGGCCGGTCGTGCGAGGGAGGAGGCAGATTAACGGCTGCCTCCTCGCGGCCGAAATGCCGCCGCGCTACCCATAGGCCGCACTCGGCTCCGCTCGGTCGAGGGGAGAAATTGTCATGGCTCGGCTCCGCCTGCTCCTCGTCGCCCTCGTTCTCGCCTTGCCCCTGGTCCTCGCGACGGCGGTGGCGCAGGACGTCGAGCAGCCACCCCCCTCGGTCGAAGAGCTGCTGCGCCTGCTCGCCGAGCCCGAGGTGCAGAGCTGGCTCGCCGAGCGCGCGCCCGCAGCCGCCAGCGAGACGACCGAGGCCGAGGCCGAGACGGAAGGTGCCCTCGAAACTCTGGTCGGGGAGCTGCATATCGGTGCGGCGGTCACTCACTGGCACGGCCATCGCGACCGGCTGATCGCAGCATTGCCGCAACTGCCCTACGAGATCGGCCAGGGTCTCGGGCGGTTGCGCGCCGATGCGGCGCGTGGCGGCCCCGGCGCCGTCCTGGCCCTGGTTGCCGTCTTCGTCGCCGCCGGCTTCGCCGCCGAGTGGGCCTTCGCCCGCGCCACCCGACAGCTCCGCCGTCGCGTGCTGACCGCCGACGAGACGACGGTCAAGGAACGCCTGCAGAAGCTCGCCCTCAGGCTCGGTCTGGTCATCGGCGCCACCCTCGCCTTCGCGGCCGCGAGCCTCGGCATCTTCGTCACCATCGACCTGCCGCCCCTGGTGCGCGAGGTTGCCGGGCGGTTCCTGTTCGCGATCATCGTCTTCCGGCTGATCCGTTACATCGCGCTCCTGATGCTCTCGCCCGCCCATCCGCAGCGGCGGATCATGCCGATCGGTGATGCGCGGGCCGCCTTCTGGCTCACCCGGATCAGCGCCTTCGTCGGCCTCTTCGCCTTCGGCTGGGCCCTGGCCACGAGCCTCGGCGCGCTCGGCATTCCACGCCCGCACCCGACCATCATCGCCTACATACTCGGCATCGGCCTCGTCGCGATCACCATCGAGGCGATCTGGCGGCGGCCGGCAGTACCGACGCGGCAGGATGTCCAAAAGACGTCCCCGCCGCCGGAGACCATCGACGAGCCGGGCCCCAGCCTGATTGCCGCGGAGGCGATGGCGCCAGCCGCCTTCGAGAGCCCGGAGCCGATCCTTGAGAGCCCGGCGGAACCGGCGGCCAAGGTCGAACCGGCGAGCACGACCGGCGGCCGGGCCGGCAAGATTGCCCTTTCGGCCTATGCGGTGCTGGTCTTCGGCCTGTGGCTGACCGATGCGCGGGCGGCGATGTGGCTCGCCATCGTGGCGGCCTTCCTGCCGCTCGCCGTCAGCGTGGTCAACGCCGCGGTCAACAACCTGCTGCGGCCGATCGGCGAGGCCGTGGAGCTCGACCACGGCCCGCCGACCGTCCTGGCCGCCGCCATCGAACGGGGTGCCCGGGCTCTCTTGATCGTGCTCGCCGCCCTCTTCCTGCTCTGGGCCTGGGATATCGATCTCGCCGGCCTCGCAGGGGAGGACACCGAGACCAGTCCGATCATCGCCGCACTCTTGAGCATCGCGATCATCGTCATCGTCTTCGACTTTTTCTGGCATGTCGGGCGGACGGCGATCGACCGCTACATCGAGGAGGCGGAGTCCGGCGAGGTTTCCGATCCGGCCGAGGCGCGGCGCCGCGCCCGGCTGCGGACCCTCTTGCCGATCGGCCGCAATGTTCTCCAGGCGGTTCTCGGGGTCACCGCGATCTTGATGATCCTGGCGGCCGTGGGCGTGCAGATCGCCCCCCTCATCGCCGGTGCCGGCGTGGTCGGCGTGGCCGTCGGCTTCGGCTCGCAGACCCTGGTCCGCGACCTGATGTCGGGGATGTTCTACCTCCTCGACGATGCGTTCCGGGTCGGCGAGTACATCGTCGCCGACAAGTACAAGGGCACTGTCGAGAGCTTCTCGCTCCGCTCGATCAAGCTGCGCCACCACCGCGGCCCGCTCTATACCATCCCGTTCGGCTCGCTCGGCGCCATCCAGAACATGAGCCGCGAGTGGGTGATCGTGAAGCTCGCCTTCACCGTGCCGTTCGAGACCGATGTCGACAAGGTCAAGAAGGTGATCAAAGGGGTCAACGCCGAGTTGCAGGCGGACCCGGAACTGGCGCGTGGCTTCCTCGAGCCGCTGAAGTCGCAAGGGGCGGACGAGATCGCCCCGCACGGCATCATCATCCGGGTCAAGTTCAAGGCGATCCCGGGCACCCAGTTCCCCATCCGCAGGCGGGCCAATGCGCTGATCAAGCAGGCCTTCGCCGAGAACGGCATCAAGTTCGCCTACCCCACGGTCCAGGTCGCGGGCTCGGGCGACGAGGCGGCCGCCGCCAAGGCGCTGCTCGACGATCAGGCGACGCGCGCCGCCGAATAACCCAAGTCGAAATGCTTCAGCGGCCGTTCGGCCGATCGCCGCGGCGGTCGATGGCTCCACGGATGGACGCCGCCGTCGGCCGGCCGACGAAGAGGCGCCGCAGCCGGTCGAGCCAGCGCGCGAGGCGCCCGGGCGGCGGTTTCGGCGTGTCGTCGACGCGCGCCAGCGAAAGGCCGATCTCGGTCGGCTCGTTGCCGTCGTCGACAGCCCGGACGATGAGGTCGACGGGGCCGAGGACCAACCGGTCGCCGATCTCGACCCGGCCGTTGAACTGGCGGAGCAGGAAGGCGGCGACGGCGACGTCCTGTTCCTCGGGCGCGACCGCGAGGCCGTAGCTCTCGGCCAGCGCCCTGAGCTTTGCGCCGGGCGCGATCGTCAGATCGCCGAAGAGCTCCTGATCGGCCGGGCTGAGCGCGCTCCTCGTGGCGAACAGGCGGTCGAGCAGCGAGATGAAGGTCGGGCTGGTGAAGATGTAGACGTAGTCGTCCGGCTGCAGCCGGCCGGCGTGATGCAGGCTGAAGGAGCGGCCCTGTCGAACGACCAGGGATGGGCGCGCCCAGCGCGGCAGGCGGTGCCCTTTGGCCACGGGGCTGCCCTCGGTGATGTGGTAGACGACCAGCTCGTGGTGGGCGGTGCCCGGCAGCTCGAGCTCGACCCGCTCGACCGGGCCGGTCCGCGGCGGCACCGCGACTCCGAGCCAGTTGGCGAGCGGGCGGATGGTCCAGCCCTGCACGACCAGCGAGACCAGGACGATGATGAAGGCTGCATTGAACAGGTACTGGCCTTGGCCGAGCCCGGCGATGATCGGCAGGATCGCGAGGAGAATCGAGACCGCGCCGCGCAAGCCGACGAAGCTGATGAAGACGAGCTCGTTGCGCCTGAAGCCGAACGGCAGGAGGCAGAGACCGATCGCCAGCGGCCGCACGACGAAGGTGAGCACGAGGGCGAGGCCGATCACCGGCAAGGCGATGCCGGCGAAGCTCGAGGGCGTCGCCAGGAGGCCCAAGAGCAGGAACATGACGATCTGGGCGAGCCAGGTCAGCCCCTCCTGGAAACGCTCGAGATGCGGCCTGCCGTGAATGTCCGAGTTGCCGGCGACCAGCCCCGCCACATAGACCGCGAGAAAGCCGCTGCCGCCCAGGAGGCCGGTGACCGCGAACAGCATCAAGGCGCTGCCCAGAACGGCGATCGGGTAGAGGCCGGGCTCGAGGGGGGTCTGGTTGACGCCCTTGACGATCAGCCAGCCGCCCGCCGCACCCATGGCCAGGCCGAGCCCCATTTGCAGGGCGAACGCCGTGGCCAAGCTCTGGCCGACCGCCTCGAGCCCGGCCCCGGCGACGATCAGCTCGAGCAGGGTGACGACGAGAAAGATCGCCATCGGGTCGTTCGAGCCCGATTCGACCTCGAGCGTCGCACGCACCCGCTCGCGGATCGTGATCCCGCCGACGCGCAGCAGGAAGAAGACGGCAGCCGCGTCCGTCGAGCCGACAATGGCGCCCAAGAGCAGCGCCTCGAGCCAGGGCAGCCCGAGCATGTAGTGGGCGGCGACCCCGAGCAGGCCGGCGGTGAAGAGCACGCCGAGCGTGGCGAGCACGACCGCCGGGGCGGCAGCCGCCTTGAACGTGTGCCAGCGGGTCTCGAAGCCGCTGGTGAAGAGGATGATGGCGAGCGCCAGGCTGCCGACGAAAAAGGTCTCGGCCGGGAAGTCGTAGTCGATGCCGCCCGGCCCATCCGTGCCGGCCAGCAGGCCGATCGCGAGAAACAGCAGGAGCAGCGGGGCGCCGACCCGAAACGAGATCAGGCTGGTGAGGATGGAGAGGACGAGCAACCCTGATCCCACCAGGATGGCGATCAGCATCGCTTCGACCATGTCGCGGCACGTCCTCTCTCTAGCCCGATTGGCCCTAGGCTACTGCCATAAGCGACCCGAGGTGACAACGGAGGTGTCTCTGACGACGGCCCCGACGAATGCCAACGGTGAGAAAGAGCGCCGGACCCCGCCCCGCGAGCCGCGTGGCACAGGATCACTATCGGTTTTTTATCCTAACTCGAGCGTCGGGTCAAGCGATGCACGGCCGCGGCCGGCGTTTGGCCGGCATTGGGCCGGCATCGTCGGGTGCTCTGCGGCTAGCCGGATCGGCTGTTGCGCTCGCAAGATAGAGTGCCGATAACCCGCTGGTCGGAAACTCGGCGCGAATGGATGCGGATGGCGGCTGTCGACATCGGTACCCTGAAGACTCGGTTCATCGAGAAGCGGGCGGTGATCGGCATCGTCGGGCTCGGCTATGTCGGGCTGCCGTTGATGCTGGCGGCGACCGCGGTCGGCTTCAGGGTGATCGGCTTCGACATCGACGAGCCCAAGGTGGACGGCCTCAATCGGGGCAACAGCCCGCTCGAGCATATCGGCCATGCCAGGATATGCCGGGCGATCGATCAGCGGCTGTTCGACGCGACGGCCGATTTCCGGCGGATCGGCGAGGTCGATGCCGTGCTGATCTGCGTGCCGACGCCGCTCGGCCGGCATCGCGAGCCCGATCTCTCCTATGTCGAAGGAACGGTCGAGAGCATCGCGCCGGCGCTGCGGGCGGGACAGCTCGTGGTGCTCGAATCGACCACCTACCCGGGCACGACGACCGAGATCGTCAAGCCGCGGATCGAGGCCCGGGGCTTCACCTCCGGCCGCGACATCTTCATCGCCTACAGCCCCGAGCGCGAGGATCCGGGTAATCGCGACTTCGAGACCCGGCAGATTCCCAAGGTGGTGGGCGGCGACGGGCGGGCGGCGCTCGAGCTCGCCTGCACCCTCTACGATCAGTTCGTGGTAGAGACCGTGCCGGTCTCGAGCCCGGAGACGGCCGAGGCCGTCAAGCTCACCGAGAACATCTTCCGCGCCGTCAACATCGCCTTGGTCAACGAGCTCAAGGTGGTTTTTCAGAAGATGGGGATCGACATCTTCGAGGTGGTGGACGCGGCCAAGACCAAGCCGTTCGGCTACATGCCGTTCTATCCCGGCCCCGGGCTCGGCGGCCACTGCATCCCGATCGACCCCTTCTATCTCACCTGGCGGGCCAAGGAGTTCGGCATCGCCACCAAGTTCATCGAGCTGGCCGGCGAGATCAACACGAGCATGCCGGCGCATGTCGTCCAAGCGACGGCCGAGGCGCTCGATCGCCGGTCGGGGCGTGGGCTGAATGGTGCCCGGGTGCTGCTCGCCGGCATCGCCTACAAGAAGAATGTCGACGACATGCGGGAGAGCCCGGCGCTGGTCATCTGGGCGCTCCTGGCGGCGCGCGGTGCGATCGTCGAGTATCACGACCCGCTGGTCCCGGTGATCCCGCCGACCCGCGAGCACAGCGACCTCACCGGCCGCCGCAGCCGGCCCCTGGACGAGGCGACCCTGGGTGCTGCCGATGTCGTGATCATCGTCACCGACCACGACCGGCTCGATCTCGCTTCCATCGGCCGCCACACAGGGCTGGTCATCGACACCCGCAACGCCATGCAAAAGCTCGAGGGCGAAACGGCAGCCGAGGTGCGCCCGGCCTGACCCCGAACCGGACGACCTCATTTCGGGTTGTCGGGTGGCGGGAAACGTCGGAAAAGTGCGGGCGAGAGCGGGTGCCGGGGATCTTCATGGCGAGTGGCGCAGAATCGGGGCGTATGGGTGGCGAGCAGGTCGCCGGCCGGTCGGGCCCGAGGGCGAGGCGGCAGTCGGTCGAGCTGCCGAGCTGGCTGCCTTATGCGACGATTGCCCTTCTCGCCTGGCTGCCGTTGCCGATCGGTGGCCATGCCGACTGGGCTGCCTCCCTGGCGGCGACGCTGACCGGCTGCCTGCTGCTCGCCTGGCTGGTCGTCGCCTGGCGGCGCAGCCTGCCGCTCGACGTGCCCTTGGTCTTCCTGCCGGCGGCACTGCTGGTCACCGGCGTCGCGGCCTGGAGCGTCCTGCAGGTGACGCCCGGGGTGCTGCCGGCGGCGTGGAACCATCCGATCTGGGCCGAGGCCCTGGCCTACGGGCTTGCGGTCGAGGGGGTGGTCAGCCTCAACCGCTCGGCCTCGTTCGACGCCCTGATGCGCCTCCTGGCCGCGGTCGGCATGTTCGTCCTGGCCTTCGCGCTGGCCCAGCGGGAGCGGCAGGCCCGGCGCCTGCTGATGGCGCTGCTCGCGATCATCACCGGCTATGCGCTCTTCGGCATCGCCCAGGAGCTCACCGGCTGGCGGCTTTCCGGCAGCGAGGCCTATCGGGGCAACGTCGTCTCGAGCTTCGTCAACCGCAACCACTTCGCAACTTATGCCAATCTCGGCCTGGTCATCGCGCTCGGCCTGATGATCGAGCCGTTACTGCGCGGCGATTCCAGCAGCAAGGAGCCCTTGGGCCGGCGGATCGCCAAGGCCATCGCCACGGTCTTCGAGGAGCGGCGCTACCCGCTGATGGCGGGCGTCATCATCCTCCTGGCGGTCATCGGCAGTGCGTCGAGGGGTGGGCTGCTGAGCCTGATCGGTGCTGCCCTCTTCCTCTTCTTCATGATGTTCCTGGTCGGTCGTGCCGGCCGCGGCACCAAGCTCATGGTCAGCGGTGTCTCGCTCGCTGGCGCCGCGATCCT
>SLRI01000689.1 GCA_007131045.1 Rhodospirillales bacterium | reverse complement strand
GTCGAGGCCGAGGGCGGCAAGCTCACGATGACCGTCTTCGCGCTCAAAGCCGCGGTCGCCGCCTTGAAGGAGCAGCCGCGCTTCAACGCCAGCCTCGACACCGAGCAGGACGAGATCGTGGTCAAGCGCTACTTCCATATCGGCGTGGCGATCGACACCGAACAGGGGCTCCTGGTGCCGGTGGTCCGCGACGTCGACCGCAAGAGCCCACTCGAGCTCGCCATCGAGCTCACCGCACTGGCCGAGCGGGCGCGCAGCGGCGAGCTGGATCGCGCCGCCATGCAGGGCGGCAGCTTCACCCTCACCAATGTCGGCGCACTCGGCGGCACCGGCTTCACGCCGATCATCAACCACCCCGAGGTCGCGATCCTGGGCCTCGCCCGGGCAGCCTGGCAGCCGGTGGTGCGCGGCGAGCCGTCGATCGATGGCGAGGACGGCGACGGCAGCTACACGATCGAGCCGCGGCTCTTGCTGCCGCTCGCGGTCGCCTTCGACCACCGGGTGGTCGACGGTGCCGCAGCCGCCCGATTCACCCGGCGGATCGCGGCATCCCTGGCCGATGTCGAGACCTTCGCGCTCGCCGCCTGAGGCGGCCGGCAAGCGCCCCGTGGACAACCGCAACTTGAAAGGAGCTCGTCATGACCTCCACTAGCGACATCATCCTCGTTACCGGCAGCAGCGGCTTCATCGGCAGCAAGCTGGTCGAGCGGCTCGCCCGGCAGGCGCAAGTCGTCGGGCTCGATGTGAAGGAGCCGGCGCAGCTGCCCGAAAATGCCAGCTTCGTGGAGCTCGACCTCGCCTCTGACGAGGGGGTGGCACAGGCGCTCGATCAGGTGCGCGAGATGCACGGCGAGCGGATCACCTCGGTGGTCCATCTCGCCGCCTTTTTCGATCTCTCGGGTGAGCCCCATCCGCTCTACGACGAGGTGACGGTACGCGGTACCGAGCGCCTGTTGCGCAACCTGCAGAGCTTCGAGGTGGAGCAGTTCATCTATTCGAGCACGATGCTCGTCCACGCCCCGGGCAAGCCCGGCGAGCGGATCACAGAGGAACAGCCCCTCATGCGCAAGTTCCCCTACCGCAACTCGAAGATCGAGACCGAGGCCCTGGTCCGCGAGCGGCGGGGCAGCATCCCGGTCGTGCTCTTCCGCCCGGCCGGCGTCTACGACGACATGTGCCACTCGGCCTTCCTGGCGCACCAGATCGCCCGCACCTACGAGCGCAGCCCGAAGAGCCACGTCTACCCGGGCGACCTGACCACGGCCCAGTCCTTCATCCATGTCGAGGATCTGGTCGACGCCCTGGTGCGCCTGATCGAGCGCCGCCGCGAGCTGCCCGAGGAGCTCGAGCTCCTGGTGGGCGAGCCGGAAGCCATTCCCTATGAAGCGCTGCAGCGGCAGATCGGCCGGCTGCTGCACGACGAAGACTGGCAGGTATGGCAGGTGCCGAAGGCGCTGGCCAAGAGCGGCGCCTGGCTGGAGGACAAGACGATGGGCGAGGACTCGTTCGTCAAACCCTGGATGGTCGATGCCGCCGACGACGACTATACGCTCGATCCGAGCCGGGCGAAGGAGCTGCTCGACTGGCAGCCACAGCACGCGCTCTACAAGAGCCTGCCGAAGATGATCCAGGCGCTGAAGGACGATCCGGAGGGCTGGTACGCCGCCAACGACCTCGATCCGGGTCGGTTGGACCTCCCCAAGGACCGCTTCTAGCCGGCCGCGATCCATGGCGGAGGCGACACGACTCTCGATGCTGGCCCGCTGGCCGCACGCGGTGGTTCTCCTGCTCGGGATCTGGATGATCCTGAGCCCGCTCTACCTCGGCCACTTCGAGGCGGAGGCGATGCAGAATTTCGCCCGCGACGTGACCGCCGAGCGGGCCGTGCCCGAGCCCGCGACCCGGGGGATGCTCGCCGGCATCAACGCGATCGTCACCGGCGTCCTGATCGTCGCACTGGCCGGTCTTTCGCTCCTCGGCCGCCATGCCTGGGCGCCCTGGGTGACGCTCCTGGTCGGCGTCTGGCTGCTCTACGCGCCACTGGTCTTCTGGGCCCCGACCTTCGCCCTCTATGTCAACGACACAGTCGTCGGCTTTGCGGTCATCCTCCTGGTGCTGGTCCTGACCCGGCTGCCGGGCAGCGACCCCGAAGCGCTCGACGATCCGACCGATGTGCCGCCCGGCTGGAGCTACTCGCCGTCGGTGTTCCGGCAGCGCTTGCCGATCATCCTGCTGGCGCTCGTCTGCGTCGCCTTCGCCGTGCCGATGACCGCCTTTCAGCTCGGCCATATCGAAGGCCTGCCGGATCCGTTCTTCGGCGGCTTCGACGGGCTGAACGGCACCGAGACGGTGCTCAGCTCCGACATCTCCAAGGCCATCCCGGTCTCCGATGCCGGGCTCGGTGTCACCGCCTATCTGTTCGAGGTGCTGCTCGGGCTGCAGGGCGGGCGCCGGCGCTGGCGCACCTCGCCCTGGAGCGTGGCGATGTTCGCCGCCGTGGTCGTCCCGCTGGGGGTCGTCAGCATCACCTTCATCATCATCCAGCCGATCCTGATCGGCACCTACTGCACCTTCTGCTTGGTCACCGCAGGCGCGATGCTCATCATGATCCCGTTCGCCCTCGACGAGGCGATCGCCACCGTCCAGTTCGTCTGGCGGCGCTGGCGTTCCGGCGCGCCGCTGCTCGCCACCTTCTTTCGCGGCGGCACCATTGCCGGCACCGTCACGAGCGAGCGCCGGCCGCCGGAGGAGCCCTACGTCACCTGGACGCTCGTCGACATGGGGCGCGGCATCACCCTGCCCTGGACTCTCCTGCTCGCCACCGTCATCGGCGCGCTCTTGATGTTCTCGCCGATGGTCATCGGTCACGACGCGCCGCTCGTCGACACCCTGCATCTGGTGGGCTCGCTCGCCGTCACCGTCTCGGTGATCGCCATGGCCGAGCCCGTCCGACTGCTGCGCCTGCTCGACGTGCCGCTCGGCCTCTGGCTGATCGCCGCCCCCTGGCTGGTCGCCGGTGCGACGACGTTCGGCACCCTGCTGAGCATC
>SLRI01000259.1 GCA_007131045.1 Rhodospirillales bacterium | reverse complement strand
CGCTCGTGCGGATATAGGCCTTGATGTTGTCGATATCGGCGAGCGAGCGACGAGACCAGTCGAGCTTCACCCTGGCTTGCGCGTGAAGGTGGGCGGGGCCGGGGGATCTTCTCCGCGCGCCAGCGCGTCGAGGTAGGTCACCATATCCTCGTGCGCGATGAACGGCCCCCCGGCGTCGGCTTCGGCGATGGCCTCGTCGATCGCTCTCATCTGCCACTCCTCGACCTCGAGAAACCTTTCCAGCGCCGCCTCGGCCAGCGCCACGGCGTCCCGATCGGTCGAACGCGCCAGTTTCTCCAGCCGCTCGGCGGTAGCTTTCATGACCTGGATCGTCGCGGTGTCCATGGCGGCCTGATCCCTGGCTGATCGACTGCCCTGACTATGGGGTTGGTTCTCGTCGCGTGCAATGGCCGGACTTCTCAGGCCTCCAGCACCACCGTCTCGACCGAGCGGATCGCCGGCAAGTGCTGGGCGATCGTGGTCCAGCTCTCGCCCTCGTCGAAGCTGGCGAAGAGGCTGCCGCCCGTCGTGCCGAAATAGACGCCGGCGGGCTCGGCCGTGTCGGTCGCCAGGGCCTGGCGCAGCACGCAGAGAAAGGCGCCGGCTTGCGGCAGCCCGGCGCGCAGGTCCTGCCAGGTATCGCCGCCGTCACGGGTGCGCCAGACGGCCGTCTCGCCCTTGGGCACGTAGCGGTTCATCGCCCCTTCGTGGGGGACGAGGTAGAGGGTGTCCGGGTCGCGCGGGTGGGCGGCCGTGGCGAAGCCGAAATCGGACGGCAGGCCGTTCTCGATGCTCAGCCAGCTGGCCCCGCCGTCGTCGGAGCGGTACATGCCGCAATGGTTCTGCTGGTAGAGCCGATGCGGCCTGCCCGCGGCCATCGCCATGCTGTGCACGCATTGGCCGTAATCGGGATAGGTCGGGCCATCGCCGAAGAAGTCGACGCGTGTGCCCTTGTTGCGGGGCTCCCAGCTCACCCCGCCGTCGCTGCTGTGGAAGACGCCGGCGGCCGAGATCGCGACCCAGATCTGCGCTGCGTCCTCGGGATGCGCGAGCACGTGGTGGAGGATGAGCCCGCCGCCGCCGGGCATCCACTCGCTCCGCGTCGGGTGGCGGGTCAAACCCTCGACATGGCGAAAGCTCTGGCCGCCGTCCTCGCTGACGAAGAGCCCGGCGGGCTCGACCCCGGCATAGAGGCGGCCGTGCGCCGGCCTGAGCGACCAGACGGATTTCAGCTTGTCCTGGCTGTCCGGATAGGCGAGGCCGTCGGCGAATCGCTGCCAGCTGCGGCCGCCGTCGTCCGAGCGCCAGACGGCCGCACCCAGCCACTCGTCGCCGCCGCCGGCATAGAGCCTGCCGGTTTCGGTATCGGCGATGACGTGGCCGATCGGGTGGCCGTCGCAGAGCGGCCCTTCGAGCGCGAACTGCCGCCGCTCGGCATCGCCGCGCAGGATGAAGGCACCCTTGCCGGTGCCGATCAGGACGAGGATCTCGGTGGTCATGCGTTTTCTTCCCCCTGGTCGTTCGTCATGGCCCCTCATCGGGGGGCCTTGGAGAGCTCCCTTGTCACCTCGCGGGCCAGGCGTGATGGCGCTCGGCCGCGGCCGTCGATGCGGTCGGCCCAGGCCAGGGCGTCGGCCCTGAGTGCTGCGTTGCGTTTGCCCAGGGCGCGCACGGACATCGATATCGCCTTGCTGACGTGCGGCCGCGGGTCGACGGCGTGGGTTTCGGCCAGGGCCAGCGCCTCGACGAACGGCGCGTCGCCCGCGGCCTCGTCGTGCAGGGCCAGCGCCCAGAGGAGGGCGAAGCCGGCCCGGCGGGTATAGAGCCGCTCGGAGGCCGCCCAGCGCGGCACCGCGCGCCAGGCGCCAGGGGCCCGGTCGAACAGCCGAAAGCAGGCGGTATCGCAGATCGCCCAATTATCGAAGTCGGCGACCATGGCATCCATGCGCTCGGGCGAGAGCTGCCGCGGGTCGTCCAAGAGGACGGCCAGCGTGCGCGGCTCGTAGCGTCCGTCGGCCCAAAGAGCTGAAGCCAGTGCCGGGTCCTTGGGGCGCTTCCTGGCATAGGCCAGCATCCGTCCCATCGGCACGCCGAAGGCCTTGTCGTTCGGGATGCCGTAGCGCCTGAGGTCGTTGTGCGCCTGCTCCGAAGACTCGGCTTCGAGCCAGTCGAGCACCGCCTCGAGCGTGGCTTCACGCTCGGCCATCATCCCTTCTCGCAATTTTCTGGGCGAGCGTGGCGAGTTGGTCCGTGGTCGTGGTCCAGCCCTCGCGAAAGCCCATCCGCTCGTGCTCTTCCCGTGCCTCCCTGGTCCAATGCAGGGCGCGAGCGAGGTAATCCGTGCCACCGCTCGGGGCGGGTGCGAAGTTCAGCTCGAGGGTCATGAAGGGGCGGGCCGCGGGACCCACGCCCTGACATAAGCATCGGTGGTCACCAAGCGCCGTTCGGGGACGACTTCGAGATAGACCCCGGGATTGGGCATCTCGTTGCCCTCGGGATCGCGCATCACGACGAGGCACGTGCCGCCCGGCCTGAGGTCGATCTCGGCGCGGGCCACGCTCCAGGGCGGCGGCACGAACCATCGGGTGATCAGCTCGGGCTCGGTCCAGCATCGCCAGAGTGCCGAGGGCGGTGCATCGATGCGACGGGCGATGGAAAGAGAGCGGTCGTCGGCGACATCGCCGAGGGGGTCGGTGGCAACAACCATCGCAAATCCTTTCCTTCTCTCGGGCGGGTCAGGCTCGGGCGGCGGCCCGCTCGAGCGTTTCGATGTCGAGCTTGCGCATCTCCAAAAGCGCCGCCATCACCCGCTCGGCCTTCTCGGGCTCGCCCATCAGCGCCGGCAGGTGGCTGGGCACGATCTGCCAGGAGAGGCCGAAGCGGTCCTTCAGCCAGCCGCAGCGCTCGGCCTCCGGCACAGCCGAGAGGGCTTGCCAGTAGTGGTCGATCTCGGCCTGATCGTCGCAAAGGACGAGGAACGAATTGGCCTCGCTGAAGCCGAAACCGTGGGCCTCGGCACTGTCCATCGCCATGAAGGTCTGGCCCGCGAGG
>SLRI01000352.1 GCA_007131045.1 Rhodospirillales bacterium | reverse complement strand
AGCAGGCCCTGGTCGAGGGTGCGAGGCTGCTGCAGCGGCAGCATTGCTACCGTCTCGCCGCTGCGGCCGTCGAGGAGCCGTGCCTCGAGGACACGGGCATCGAGGAGGAAGTGCGCCAGCGGCAACTCCTGATCCAGGTCGCGGCGCTGGTCCTGCTGGCGCAAGCCGACCCGGCCGAGGAAGGCTCGATGGTCGCGGTAGGCGACGCCGAAGGGGTGCGGCGCCAATTCATCGGCCTCGCGAATCCCGGTGACCTCGAGGTCGAGGGCGAGCCGCGGCGAGGACAAGCGGGCGATCTCGGGGCTGTCCGGCAGCACCACCTCCTGGTCGAGGACGAGGACGTCGTTGAGCCGCACGGCTCGGCCGAGAAGCTCCTCGTCGAGCGCCTTGAGCCCGGCCCGGCAGTAGACGTCCTGGCCGGCGCTGACGAGGTTGCAATGCACGCGGGGGCCGACCACGAGATCGCCCGAATGGCGCGGCAGACCCATGGGATGCGGCCGGTTGCGGTCGGCCGTCTGTGTCAGCTGGCGGATCACCTGCCTGGGATCGCCGCCGGCGCGGGTGAGCAGGACCTCGCGCGGCACGATGGTCAATGCCTGGTCGAGGAAGCTGCAGGCATTCTCCAGGGTCCTGGCGCGCACCGGCTCACCCTGCCGCCGCATCGCTTGCGCAGCTCTCTGGCAGGAGCTGGCCAGCTGGCGCATGCCCATGTCGGGCGCGCCTGCGCCGAGGTGGATCGGGCCGGGTCGGCCGGCGTGCACCGTGCCCATGTCGAGGGTGACCGTGGTCGGCATGCTTTGCGCGCGCTCGAGCGTCCAGTCGCGAAAGCGCTGCGCCAGCGTCTCGAGCTCCGCGGCGCCCGGCTTCGGCGCTCCCTCGACGAAGAAGCGGCCCCAGTCCGGTGCGTCGTTTCGGCGGTCGTACGAGGCCTCGTAGGCCCAGCGGGCGAGGAGCATCCGGGCGAGTGTGACGTCGTCGAGCGCCTCGGGGCGATAGCGGGCGACGAGCAGGTCGGCGGTCTCGGCGGTGAGCGGCAGCCTGGTGAGAGCCGGCGTTCGGACCTCCGGGCTAGCAGCCAGAATCTGCCCCTGCTCGAGGGCAGCGACGTCGTCGAACTGCTGCTCGAACAGGGCCTGGCTCATGTCCGCGCTCCACACCGTCAGCTGCCGCGGCGTGGCGTGGATCACGTAGAGGTCGCGGCGGTCGTCGATCGGCACGAGCTCGGTCGCCGTCACCTCGAGGGTCAGGTCGGCGGGCCGCTGGCGATGGGATGCGAAGGCGTCGGCGTGTGCTTCCGGCACGGACGGCCGATAGGCATCCCAGATGTTGGGGAGGATGACGACGGGGACGCGCTCGCGCTCCGGGCCGCGCAGCATGCGTGCGTCGAACGGGGTTTGTCCGACCCGGTGAAACGTCAGCTGGAGCAGCTGGCCGGGAACGTACCCCTGGGCCAAGAGCGGGGTGGCGAGGCCGCTTCGATCGCTGGCCAGGCCCGCGCCGAAGCGGAGGGTCGGCGGCTGCCGGCTGTCGCCGACGAACTGGCCGCGCCAGACGACGGTGTCCGGCAGGGCCTCGGCTCGTGCCCTGCTCCAGTCGCGAAAGAGGGACGACTGCTGTGCTGGAAGGAGGGCCGGGTTGTCGAGCCGCGTGCCGCGTGGGAAGAACGGCAGGTAGGCCGGGTCGAACTCGGTGCGTGTGATGCGCTGCGCCATGTTGCCCGTATCGCGGGTCACCACCCGATCGTAGTAGTCGCGGTCGCGCGCCAGCTGGTGGCGCACCATGCCGGCCCATGCATCGCTGCCCAGCTGGTCACCATGGTCACGGAGCAGGCGCAGTGCCAGAACCGCCTCGTCGAGCAGCGGGCTCGATTCCACCGGCAGCGCATCGGGCAGGCCGCTGAGCAGGACCGGGTCGGAAGCTGCCCGGAGGTCGAAGCTGTGGAGGTGCCGTTCGAGCGCCGGATCCTCGTAGAGTGCCAGGCTCTCCAGGGCGACCCGGACGGGCACGCCGCTCCGCTGGCGGCGCTGCTGGGCCGCCTGCAGGTCGGCCTCGGGCGCGGGCGACAGGGTCAAGGTGGCGGCGACGTACATGACACGGTTGCGCCCGAGCGACGGCGGGCTGGCGGGCTGGCGGGCGATGAGGGCCTCGGCCGCTGCCGGGTCGATCGGCCAGAAATCGGGCAGCGGGGTCGCCAGTGGCAAGAGCTCGAGCCCGGCGCCGCAGGTCGGCTTCGGCAAGGGGAAGCCGCCGCCGCGCGCCAGATCCGCCATGCCATCGAGCGGGAAGCCGCCGCGGGCGGCATCGTAGTTGCCGAACATCAGGCGGCTGACGTGGACGACGCCGAGCGGCAGGGCGGGTGCCTGCTGGACGAGCTCTGGCAGATAGGTGGTCGCGAAGGCGGCACGGGCGCGCGCCACCTCGAACTCGTTCTGCGTGCCCGTCCCTCGCCAGGCACGCTGGCCTCGGCGCCCGACCCGGTCGTCGAGCAGCTCGGCCTGGCCGGCGGCCGCGACGAAATTGCTGGCGAGACAGAGGTGGTCGTCGGTGAAGCCGCCGGGGCCGGCGTCGCCAGGACGGCCCAGGCCGAGCTCGAGCAGGGTCAGAAAGCGGGCGAGGGCGAGGCTCGCATCGTCGCTCAGGACGTCGCGCGACGAGTGCGGATGGGGCACGATCGGCCGGTCGAGCGCCGTCCGCAACCCGAAGCGCCGGACGAGATCGGCCTGTTGGACGGCGGGCGGCGTCAGGGCCGCCGCGGAGGAGGCGGGATCACTGGAGCCGGTGGCCGCTGGATCGCCAGGGTCGGTTGCGGCGATGTCGGCGGGCAAGGCGGTCGCGGACTGGACCGGGCTCGCCACGGTGCCGGCGAGCTCACGGTCGAGGGCGTCGAGAAGTGGCGCCGTGACGTCGCCGCGTCGGGCGAGCCCACGGGACTGCTCGAAAGCCTCGATGGCGCCCCGCGTACGGCCGCCGAACGCGCCGTCGACCGGGCCGGCGTCGAAGCCGAGCGCGTTCAACAGGCGCTGGGTCTCGCGAACCAGGCTGCGGTTGCGATT
>SLRI01000264.1 GCA_007131045.1 Rhodospirillales bacterium | reverse complement strand
CACGGCGACATGCTGGGTGAGCGCGGGCTCTGGTTCAAGATGAGCTTTTTCGAAGGCTCGGCCCGGGTGCCGCTGCTGCTGGCAGCGCCGGGCCTGCCCGCGGCTTCCATCGAGGCGCCGGTGAGCACGCTCGACGTCCTGCCGACCCTGGCCGACCTCGCGGGCGTCGATCTCGCCGAGATCGCCCCCTGGACGGATGGGGAGAGCCTCCTGCCGGTTGCCCTGGGTGCCGGGCGCAGTGGGCCGGTGCGGATGGAATATGTGGCGGAGGGGTCGATAGCACCCATGGCGGCGCTGCGGGACGAGCGCTTCAAGCTGGTCGTTTCGGCCGCCGATCCAGCGCAGCTCTTCGACCTGCGAGCCGATCCGAGTGAACTCTCGAACCTCGCCTTCGACCCGGCCCATGAAGCCGACCTCGAACGGCTGTCCGCCCTGGCCGGCACGCTCTGGGACATGGACGCCTACGACCGCGAGGTGCGCGAAAGCCAAGCCAGGCGGCACGTGGTCTATCGGGGCTTGCGCAACGGCGCCTATTATCCCTGGGACTTCCAGCCATTGCAGCGCGCGTCCGAGCGGTACATGCGCAACCACATGGATCTGAACGTCCTGGAGGAACGGCAGCGCCATCCGCGAGGCGAGTGAGCGACGAGCATCAGCCGTAGATCGCGGCCCGGTCGCGCTCGATGCGGCGGATGGCGACGTCGCGGCCCATCAGCCGGGTGAGCGGCAGCGAGCGCTGCAAGGCACCCCGCACGCCCGCGATCTCCAGCTGCTCGCCCGCCGGCGTGGTGACCTCGGTCACCGTTACGGTGTTGAGCAGTGGCGCCATTTGCAGGCCGATCCAGCTGCCGGAGGAGCTGCCGATCTCGGCCATCAGCCAGGGGCGCAGATCCTGGTGCAGCGGCAGCGAACCCCAGACGTAGAGCGCGCCGTCGATATGGTAGGCGCGCAGCCCGTCGATCGGATCGGCCAGCCGCACGAGATCGTGCCACTCGCGGCTGGCGGGATTGCGAAAGATCTCGACAAGTCCGACGCCGCGCGCCTTGATCGTCGTGAAATGGGCCATCGATCGGCTACCTTCTCCAGCAGTTGCCGGCGCTGCTCCCCATACCTTCCAATGATCGAGCATTGCCTTGCCCGAACCCTACCGCCGCGGGGTTAAGAACCGCTTAACGACGATGCGAAAAGGCAGCGTGACATGGACTTTTCCGACTACCGCCGGCACGACGCGACCGGCCTCGCAGCCCTGGTCGCCGGCGGCGAGGTGACGCCGGGCGAGCTCTTGGCCACGGCGCTCGCGCGCCTCGACGAGGTCCAGCCGCGGCTGCGCCCGCTCAGCCTGATCGAGACCGATTTCGCCGAGGCCTGCCTCACGGCCGGGCTGCCCGACGGTCCGTTCAACGGTGTCCCCTTTCTCTTGAAGGACCTCTTCGCCTTTCTGCCGGGGACCCGGCTGACCAACGGCAGCCGGCTGACGGAAGGGATGGCCTGCGCCTTCGAGACGACGCTGGTCGCCCGGTTCCGGGCCGCGGGTCTCCTCGTCTTCGGCAAGACCGCGAGCCCCGAATTCGGCATCAACGTGAGCACCGAGTCGGTGCTGCACGGTCCCGTGCGCAACCCCTGGAACCCGAGCCTGAGCGCCGGCGGAAGCTCGGGCGGGGCCGCCGTCGCCGTGGCCTCCGGCATCCTGCCCATGGCCCACGCCTCGGACGGCGGCGGCTCGATCCGCATTCCGGCGTCCGAATGCGGGCTCGTCGGGCTCAAGCCCAGCCGGGCGCGCAATCCCGTCGGACCCGTGGTCGGCGAAGCCTGGAACGGACTTTCCTGCGGGCACGTGGTCAGTCGGTCGGTGCGCGACACGGCGGCCATGCTCGATGCCACCGCCGGCCCCGAGCCCGGCGATCCCTATGCCTGCCCGCCGATCAGCGGGACCTTCCTCGAGGCTGCGGGCCGCGATCCGGCAGCCTTGCGGATCGCACTGGTGACCGAGGCGCCGGGCGGATTTCCGGTCGATCCGGTCTGTGTGACGGCGACCGAGACGGTGGCGCTGAAGCTGCAGGCGCTCGGCCATCACGTCATGGCCGGGCGGCTCGAAATCGACGGGGCGGCGCTGGCCGAGACGATGGCGACGATCGTCGCGGTCAACGCCGCGAACGATCTGGCGATCTGGCAGCAGGTAATGGGCCGCCGCGCCGACGCGGCGACCGTGGAGGGCTGCACCCGGCTGCTCGCCGAGCGCGGGCGCGCGATCGCTGCAACAGACTACGCCAAGGCGGTTTCCGGCCTCCACCAGACGGCGAGGCAATTCGCGCGTGCGTTCGCCACGGCCGATCTGGTGCTCACCCCGACGCTCGCGGGCCCGCCGCCGCCCTTGGGCCTGCTCGACCAGAACATGGCCGAGCTCGACCGGTTCTTGGCGCTCAATGCCGCCCTCATCCCGTTCACCCCGCTCTACAACATCACCGGCTGCCCGGCGATAAGCCTGCCCTTGGAGCACGGCCCCGACGGCCTGCCGCTGGGCGTCATGCTGGGTGCCCCGCTCGGCCGGGAGGATCTGCTGCTCGAGGTCGCGGGCCAGCTCGAGCGGGCGCACCCCTGGTTCGACCGGGTGCCGCCCGAGCTTGCCCGGCCATCCGGCGATGGCTAACCTTTGCAGCCGCGGTGGCCGGACCGGCGGATCGCGGCACCGACGGGGGAGCGACGACGCTTGGCGGGTTTCGACTACATCGTGATCGGTGCCGGCAGCGCCGGCTGCGTGCTGGCCAATCGGCTGTCCGCCGATCCCCGGAACCGCGTCTTGCTGCTGGAGGCGGGCGGCCACGACCGGCGCCTTTGGATCCATGTGCCGATCGGCTATCTCTACACCCAGAACCACCCGAAGACCGACTGGTGCTTCAAGACCGAGCCGGAGCCCGGCCTCGGCGGGCGCGTCCTGAACTACCCGCGCGGCCGGGTGCTCGGCGGCTGCTCCTCGATCAACGGCATGATCTACATGCGCGGCCAGGCCGCCGACTACGACCACTGGCGGCAGCTCGGCAATCCGGGCTGGAGCTGGGAGGACGTGCTGCCGTTCTTCAAGCGATCCGAGGATTTCGTCCACGGCGCGGACGAGCTGCACGGCGCCGGCGGCCATTGGCGGGTCGAGGAGCCCAGGGTCGCCTGGCCGATCCTCGACGCCTTCCGGGACGCCGCGGCCGAGGTCGGGATCCTGCCGACCAACGATTTCAACCGCGGCAGCAACGAGGGCTGCGGCTATTTCCACGTCAACCAGAAGAAGGGTGTGCGCTGGTCGGCAGCGAAGGGCTTCCTCAAGCCCGTGCGGTCGCGCCCCAATCTCCTGGTCGTGACGGGTGCCCGTGTCACCGGGCTGCGCTTCGCCGGCCGGACCTGCACCGGCGTCGATTATCTGGAGGGAACGATCGCCAAGACGGCGAGCGCCGGGCGCGAGGTGATCCTGGCTTCCGGCGCCATCGGCTCGCCGCAGCTCTTGCAGCTCGCCGGGATCGGCCCGGGCGACGTGCTGGCCGACCACGGGATCGAGCTGCGGCACGAGCTCGACGGCGTCGGCGGCAACCTGCAGGACCACCTGCAGATCCGCACCGTCTTCAAGGTGGCGAACACGCTGACCCTGAACCAGCAGGCCTCGAGCCTGGCAGGCCGGGCCAAGATGGCGCTCGAATACGCGCTTTATCGCAGCGGGCCGTTGAGCATGGCACCCTCGACCATGGGGGCCTTCGCCAAGACCGACCCGAGCTTCGCGACACCCAATGTCGAGTACCACGTCCAGCCCTTGAGCCTCGACTGGTTCGGCGGGCCGCTGCACCCCTTCCCGGCGATCACCGCCTCGGTCTGCAACCTCAGGCCCACCAGCCGCGGCACGGTGCGACTCAAATCATCCGCCCCAGCCGCACCACCGGCGATCGCCCCCAACTACCTCTCGACCGACGAGGACAAGAAGGTGGCGGCCGATGCCATTCGCCTCACCCGGAGGATCATGGCGGCGTCGGCCATGGCACCGTTCGCGCCCGAGGAGTATCGGCCCGGGGCTGCGGTCACCGAGGAGGCCGATCTGGTGGCCGCTGCCGGTGCCCTCGGGACCACCATTTTCCACCCGGTCGGCACCTGCAAGATGGGCCCGGCCGACGATCGCGGTGCCGTGGTCGACGCGCGGCTCAGGGTGCACGGGATCAGGGGCTTGCGGGTGGTCGATGCGTCGGTGATGCCGACCATCACCTCGGGCAACACCAATTCGCCGGTGATCATGATCGCCGAGAAGGCGTCGGCGATGATCCTGGAAGATGCGCGAGCGCAGAGCGCCGCATGACGATAGCCGCAGGCTGCCGGAGCCGCAGGCTGCTGGCGTGGTCGCCGCGAATGCGGTACCCGAAGGCCGCAGTGAAGAAGTCGCGAGGAGGCACGTCATGGGTCCGGTGTTGAGCTTCGTCTTGGGTGTCGCCGTCGGTGTGATCGGCGCCTGGTGGTTCTTCGAGCGGCGCGACGCGGCGAGCCGCGAGGCCATGGAAGCCGGCTGGAAGAAGAAGCTCGAGCACGTCGAGGCCGAGGTGAAGCGGGCCGACGCGGCGCACGAGGAGACCAAGGAGCGGCTGCGCCGGGCACAGCAGGAGCGGCTGCCGCCACCGGTGGCCGAAACGCCCGCCGCCGAAAAGCCGGCGCCTAGCCGGCCTGCCCCGACGTCGAGCGAGCCGGCGCCGGCACAGCCGGTCAGCGAGGCCGAGCAGATCGCCCAGGCCAAGCGGCGGATCGATGCGAAGCTGGCGCAGCTGCCGGCCGGCTCCTCCGCCCGTCAGCGGCTGATGGCCGAGCGTGGCGCCCTGGAGCAGGCGGCAGCGCCGGCGACCGGGGGCGTCGAGCCGGCGAAGACCGGGCCGGGCAAAGCCGATCTGGGAGACCAGCCGCTCTTCACCCCGCCGTCCGAGCCGCCCGACGACCTCGAACAGATCCGCGGCATCGGCCCGGTTCTGAAGCGTCGCCTCAACGATCTCGGCATCACCACCTTCGCCCAGATCGCCGCCTTCTCCGAGGCCGACCTCGAGCGGATCGACGCGGTTCTCGACTCCAAGGGCCGGATCGCGCGGGAAGAATGGGTCGAGCAGGCCAAGGCGCTGCGGGACCGCGGCTGACACCGGCTTCGCCACTGCTGTTCGATTTCGAAAAAAAACTTCGCTCCACCTGCAGGGAGGCGTGATCCGCCTTCGTCCTGCCGGCGTAGATGCTGGTAGCCAGCCGGCTGAAAAGCCAGTGGCAATAGCCCGCCGGTCTTTCCTCCCCCGGGACCGGCGGGCCCCGCCACCCTCCCCCAGTCTTGCGGAGGGTGGTTCTGGCAGGGGAAGGTGCGTTTCGGGCGCAGGTAAGATGCAACAACGAATATCCTGGTGCCCACGGCCCGCCTCAGTCTGATCCCACGGAGATAGCTCTTGCACATCGGCATCGTCGGGACCGGCATCGCCGGGCTTTCCGCTGCCTGGCTGTTGGGCCGGCAGCATCGGGTGACCGTCTTCGAGAAAGAGCCTCGGCTCGGCGGGCACAGCAACACGGTGCAGGTGACGGTCGGTGGCGAGACGGTCGAGGTCGACACCGGCTTTATCGTCTACAACGAGCCCAATTATCCCGAGCTGACGGCTTTTCTCGACCATCTGAACGTTGCCACCGAAGCGAGCAACATGTCGTTCTCGGCGAGCATCGACGGCGGCCGCCTGGAATACTCCGGCGCCTCGCTCGCCGCGCTCTTCGCGCAAAAGCGCAATCTGCTGCGCCCAGGCTTCTACCTTATGCTCGGCGACATCATGCGCTTCCACAAGCTCGGCTCGGCGCATCTCGAGGCTGCGGAGCGCCAGGACTGGACGCTCGGCCGCTTTCTCGACGAGCACGCCTTCGGCAAGTCGTTCATCGGCGCCTATCTCTTGCCGATGGCCGCTGCCATCTGGTCCTGCCCCACCGCCACCATGCTGCACTTTCCGGCGACCAGCTTCCTCCGCTTTTTCGCCAATCACGGGCTGTTGAGCGTGGCCGGCAAGCCGGCGTGGCGGACCTTGACGCATCGCTCGAAGGATTATGTGGCGGCCATCCGGCGGACGCTCGGGCCCAACGTCCGCACGGCGGCACCCGTGGTCGCCGTCGAGCGGGTCGGTGGTCGGGTCGAGGTGGTCGACGGGCGTGGCGGGCAGTTCCGTTTCGACGCGCTGGTCATGGCGTCGCACGCTGATCAGACGGCGGCCGTGCTGCTCGATGCCGATGACGAGGAGCGGCGGCTGCTCGGCGCTTTCGCCTACCAGCCCAATCGGGCCGTTCTGCACAGCGATCCCTCGGTGATGCCGAAACGGCGTGCGGCCTGGGCCGCCTGGAACTACACTGCCGGCAGTCTGCTCGAGCCGGGCGCCCGGGTCGCCGTCACCTACTGGATGAACCGCTTGCAGAATATCGACGAGCGTCTGCCGCTCTTCGTCTCGATGAACCCGATCAGCGAGCCCGATTCGGCGCTGGTGCACGGCGAGTATGCCTACGATCACCCGGTCTTCGACGCGGCGGCGATCGCGGCGCAACAAGAGATGCCGCGTATCCAGGGCCGCGGCGGCATCTATTATGCCGGTGCCTGGCTCGGCTACGGCTTTCACGAGGACGGTCTGCGCTCCGGCCTCGAGGCCGCGGCCCGTCTCGGGGTCGCAGCACCCTGGCAGACGCCGACCGATGCGCTGCGTCACCTGCCGGCGGCGGCCTCCTCGGGCCTGCCGGAGCAGGCAGCGGCGCAATCCGCATGAGCCGTTGCCGGCGTGATCGCTCATGGTGACCGGAAACGGGCTGCGCTCGCGGCTCTATGAAGGGGCCGTGATGCACAACAGGCTGCGGCCGGTGCGGCACCGTTTCCGTTACCGCGTGTTCTCGGTGTTGCTCGATCTCGACGAACTGCCCGAGATCGCGCGCACCTCGCGCCTCTTGCGGATCGAGCGGCCGGGCATCCTCTCGTTTCGCGCGGTGGATCACGGGGCGCGAGACGGCTCACCGCTCGGCCCCTGGGCCCGGGCGCATTTCGCCGCTTGCGGCATCGCCGACGTCGCCCGGGTCGAGCTGTTGTGCTTTCCGCGGCTCTGGGGCTTCGTGTTCAACCCGCTGAGCGTCTATTTCGCTTATGATGCGGAAGACCAGCTCGCGGGTGTGCTCTACGAGGTCAAGAACACCTTCGGTGGCCAGCACGCCTATGTCCTGCCGGCCGATCGGGGGGCGGACGGGCGGATCCGGCACGGCGTTGACAAGTCGTTCTACGTCTCGCCGTTCATCGACATGGCGGCCTCCTATCACTTCACCCTCGGGCCGCCGACCGAGAGCCTGGAGCTGGTGATCCGCGAAACCGACCGAGACGGGATTTTCTTTACGGCAAGTCAAACCGGCGCGCGAAGGGAGCTGACCGATCGAAATCTGGCGGCGTGTTTGCTGCGTAATCTCGCGATGACGTTCAAGGTGATCGGTGGCATTCATGTAGAGGCCCTCCGGCTCTGGCTGAAGGGTGCACCGTATCACCCGAAGACCGCTGGTCCGGTCGACGGCTAGCGGTCGCTGCCCGCGAGAGGCGGCGCAACGACGAGGAGGGACGCGCGAAATGGGCATCCGCCGGGAAAATCCAGCAGCAGGCGCCGCCGGCCGCGGCACGGCGACCGATCGGCTGCGCATCGACACCATCACCGGCATGTTTCGCCGGCTGCGCCACGGCACGCTGGCGCTGACCCTGCCGGACGGGACGACCGAGGTGATCCGCGGCGACGACGGTGGCCCCGAGGCGGCGCTGCACATCCGCGATGCCCGGGTGGTCGATCGCTATCTCAAGCACGGCAGTGTCGGCTTCGCCGAGAGCTATATCGCGGGCGAGTGGGAGACACCCGATCTCGCCGATCTCCTGGAGCTGCTCGACCGCAATTACGATGCCTGGAGCGAGGGCTATTTCGGCCCGCTCCTCGCCCGCATGGTGGCCCGTGTGCAGCATTGGTACCGCCACAACTCGAAGCAAGGGGCCAAGCGCAACATCCACGCCCACTACGATCTCGGCAACGAGTTCTTCGCCGCCTGGCTCGATCCCTCGATGACCTATTCGGCGGCCTTGTTCGGCGAGCGGCCGGGCCGCTCCGTCGCCGACCTCGAGGCGGCGCAGCAGGCGAAATACCACAATCTCTGCCGCATGATCGACCTTCAGCCGGGCCATCGGCTGCTCGAGATCGGCAGCGGCTGGGGCGGCTTCGCGATGATCGCGGCCAGGGATTACGGCGCCGAGGTCACCAGCGTGACGATCTCGAAGGCCCAACACGAGCTGGCGCGGCAGCGGGTCGCCGAGGCCGGGCTGCAGGACAAGGTCGAGATCCGGCTCTCCGACTATCGCGATGTCGAGGGCACCTGGGACCGGCTGGCGTCGATCGAGATGTTCGAGGCGGTTGGCGAGCGCTACTGGCCGACCTATTTCGGCAAGGTCAGGAGCGTGCTGCGACCCGGCGGCATGGCCGGCCTGCAGATCATCACCATTCAGGACGCCTATTTCGAGAGCTACCGACGCGGGGCCGATTTCATCCAGCAGTACATCTTCCCGGGCGGCATGCTGCCCTCCTCGACCGCGCTCGAGCGGCAAACCCGCACGGTCGGCCTCGAGATCATCCAGAGCGTCGCCTTCGGCCGCGACTACGCGCGCACGCTGGGGCTCTGGGGCGATCGCTTCGATGCGGCGTGGGACAAGCTCAAGGGGCTCGGCTACGACGAGCGCTTTCGCCGGCTCTGGCGCTACTATCTCGGCTATTGCGAGGCCGGCTTCAGGACCGGCAGCACCGACGTGCTGCAGCTGGCTTTGAAGCGGAGCTGAGCGGGGTCGGCATGCGGCACTCCGGCGAATGAAGAACGCGGGCGGTCAGGAAAAGCGGCTCGGCCTTCTCGACCTGATGGCGTTCGGCGGGCTGGCGCTGCCGCTCGCAGCCCTCAACCTGCCGCTTTACGTCTATCTGCCGACCTTCTATGCGCGCGATCTGGGTGTGGAACTCGGCGTGGTCGGCACCATCCTTCTGGTCGCCCGTGTTTTCGACGTCGTAACCGACCCGGTCATCGGTACGCTGGGCGATCGGACCCACACCCGGCTCGGCCGACGCCGCCCCTGGATCCTGGCGTCCCTGCCGCTGCTGCTGTTTGCCAGCTGGAAGCTGTTCCTGCCGCCCGACGATGCCGGCGGCTTCTATCTCTTCGTCTGGAGCAGTCTCGCCTATCTCGCCTGGACGATGATTCTCCTGGCCTATAGCGCCTGGGGGGCCGAGCTGTCCTCCAGCTACAACGAGCGGTCGCGGATCTTCGGCGCGCGCGAGAGCTTCGTCATCCTCGGCATCCTCACCGCCGCGGCGCTGCCGACGCTGATCGGCAGCGATCCCGGCAGCCGCGAGACCATGGCGTCGATCTTCTGGATGATGGCTATCGCCCTGCCGATCGGGGCCACCATCCTCTTCACCCGGATCCGCGAGCGGCCCTATGTCGAATTGCACGCCATCCCGTTCGGCGAGGGTGTGCGCACGGCGCTGGCCAACCGGCCGTTTCGCCAGCTCATCTTCGCCTATCTGTTGAACGGTGTCGCCAACGGCCTGCCGGCCACGCTGTTCCTGCTCTTCGTCCAGCACGTGATCGTGGCACCCGAGGCCGGCGGGCCGCTGCTGCTGCTCTATTTCGCGAGCGGCCTCGTCGCGATCCCGTTCTGGCTGCAGGTCAGCTATCGCATCGGCAAGCACCGGGCCTGGTCGCTCTCGATGCTCTGGGTCTGCTGTGTCTTCGCCTTCGTGCCGTTTCTCGGCGAGGGCGATGTCTGGTGGTTCGCGCTGGTCTGCCTGTTGAGCGGCATCAGCCTCGGCGCCGATCTTGCCTTGCCGACCGCCATGCAGGCCGATGTGGTCGATGCCGACAGCGTCGAGACCGGCAACAAGCGCGCCGGCTTCTATTTCGCACTCTGGAGCATGGCGACCAAGCTGTCGTTCGCGCTCGCCGTCGGCATCGCCTTCGTGGCGCTCGAGAAGGTCGGCTTCGTTGCCGATGCGAGCGTAAACGAACCGCGGGCGCTTTGGGCGCTGACCGCTCTCTACGCCTTGCTGCCGCTCGTCATGAAGCTCGCCTCGATTGGTCTGGTCTGGAATTTCGAGATCGATGCAACTCGTTACGGCGAGTTGCGGAAAAAGCTGGCTGCTGCCCAAGGAACGACCTGACATGATGATCCGCACCCTCTTCCTGGCCGTAACCCTGATGTTCATAACGGGTTGTTCTGCCATGAAGATCGACGATTTTGCCGACACCGGCCCCGAGTTCGTGCCCGAGGAGTACTTCGTCGGGCACACCAAGGCCTGGGGCTTCTTCCAGGATCGTTTCGGCACCGTGCGCCGCGAGTTCGTGGTCGACATCCAAGGCTACATGGATGGCGACGTGCTCGTCCTCGACGAGGACTTCGTCTATGCCGACGGCGAAATCGACAACCGGGTCTGGCGTATCCGCGATCTCGGCGACGGTCGCTACGAGGGTGAGGCCGACGACATCATCGGCAAGGCGATAGGCGAGCGGCGCGGCAAGGCGCTGCGCTGGGGCTACGACTTCGACCTCGAGGTCGGCGAGCGGACGTGGCGCGTGACGTTCGACGACTGGATGCTGCTCCAGGACGAGAACGTCATGATCAATCGCACGACGGTCTCGAAATGGGGCTTCACGCTCGGCGAGGTCTACATCTTCTTCCAGCGGCAACCGGATGCGGCCGTTGGTGCGGATGTCGATGAGACCTCAGCCGGGGGCGGCGAGGCGGTTGCGTACCAGGCGCATCAGGCCGCCGAGTAGCGGCAGCTTCTCGTAGAGTTGCCCTGCGGCGTCCCAATAGTCGATGTGCGCCGTGATCAGGCCGGCGTCGTCGAACTGCACCTCGGTTACGCCGTCGATGGTCATCGGCCTCGCGTAGAAGCGGCTTTTGATCGTGCAGGTGAAGCGCCATTTGATGAACGCGGTGTCGCCCGCGGCGATCGGTGGCTCGGTGACGAATTTCGGATTGCTGGTCGTTTCGAACATGTGGTCGAAGACGGCCAGAAGCTTGTCGATGCCACGCACGTCGTTGAACGGGTCGACGAAGCGAATGTCCGGATGGGCCAGTTTCTGCAGCTCGTCGCGGCTCGCCGGCGAAAGGTTCTCGAAATACCGGGCGTAGGCACGCGCCCGCTCCAGTGTCGTCATTTGCTGGTGCTGCGCCCGACGAGCGGGAAATAGAGACGGTAGGGCAGCATCCGCAGGAATTTGAGGATCAGAACGAAGGTGGTCGGGAAGGCGATCTCGAATTTGTTGCTGGCCAAGCCCTTAGCGATGACCTCGGCGGCATATTCGGCCGAGACCAGGAACGGCATTTCGAACGCGTTCTTGTCGGTCAGCGGGGTCTTGACGAAGCCCGGGTTGATCAGTTGCAGCTTGACCCCGGTCTTCCTGAGGTCGAACGCCAGCGATTCGACCATGTTGATCACCCCACCCTTGGTGCAGCCGTAATAGGCGCTGGTCGGCAGGCCCGAATACCCGGCGACCGAGGCGACCACCGCGATCAGCCCGGCGTTGCGTCGGAGCATGCCGGGCAGCACCGTCTCGATGCCGTTGGCGACACCCATGACGTTGAGCTCCACGAGCTTGCGCAGATCGTCGGCTTTGAAGTCCTTCGCCGCCACCGGGTGGTGGCTTCCGGCATTCAGCACGACGATGTCGGGTGGCCCGCCCTGGGTCTCGATTGCGCCGAGCGCTGCTTCGACGGCCGCCTTGTCTGTGACGTCCAAGGCCAGCGGATGGATGCGGCCAATGTG
>SLRI01000324.1 GCA_007131045.1 Rhodospirillales bacterium | reverse complement strand
GTGCCGCGCTGCATCCGCTGATGCCGCCGCTGATCGAGGCGCTGGCCCTGGGCCGGCTCCGGCATGCGGCGCTCGAGGCGCTGATCGACGCCCGCGAGGCCGAGCTCGATCGCCTGCAGCCAGAGGACCTGGACGCGCTCGACGCCTATGCGGCGCAGACCTCGGGAGCGCTGCACGGGCTGATGGCCGAGGTTCTCGGCGCCGATGCGCGGGCGGTCGAGGCGGCGCGGCGTGCGGGCAACGCCTATGCGCTGGTCGGGCTGCTCCGGGCGATCGGCTTTCATCAGGCGCAGGGCCGGGTTCTGCTGCCGGCCGATCTGGTCGAGCGCGAGGGCATCGACGCCGGCGACATCCTGGCGGCGCGCAACGAGGAAGCCTTGGCCCGCGTTTTCGCTCTGATCCTCGAGCGGGCGCGGGCGCACTTGGCGGCGGCGGCCGCGGCCGGCCCGTTCGCCCGCCGGGTGCTGCCCTCTGTCCTGCCGGCCCGCCTCGCCCTGCGGCAGCTGCGCCGGCTCGAAGCCGGCGGCCCGCATGCCGCGACCGCACCCGGCCGTGATGCCTGGACGGTTCCCGATCTCCTCTGGCGCTGGTTCATCCGACGAATCTGAGCGCATTTCGCACTTGTCAGGGCGGTGCTTCTCGCCTTTGTTGCGGTCCAAGCCACTGAAGTGGCAGTCGGGCCGAAATCACCGCCACCGCCGATCACCGGTGCTTCCTGCGGCAGCAAGGGGAGCCCGGCCAGCAAGGGATGACGTTCTCATGCAGATGCGCAACCACGCGATGTCGCTCGGTCTCGCCAGCGGCCTCGCCATCGCCTTCGGGGCCGGCAACGCCCTGGCCCAGACCAGCATCAATTTCACGCTGGACTGGGCCTATCAGGGCCCGACCTCGGCGATCATCGCCGCCAATGCGCTCGGCTACTTCGACGAGGAGGGATTGCGCGTCAACATCGACAGCGGCAGCGGCTCGGCCGGGGCCGTCACCCGCGTAGCATCCGGCGCCTACCAGATGGGCTTCGCCGACATCAACGCGCTGGTCGAGTTCACCGTGGCCAATCCGGGCCAGGAGGTGAAGGCGGTCTTCATGGTCTACGACGCCGCCCCCTTCGGCCTCTACACGCTGAAGTCCTCCGGCATCGAGACGCCCGGGGACCTCGAGGGCCGCACCCTGGGCGGCCCGGTCTTCGATGCCTCCTACAAGCTGTTCCCGGCGTTCGCGGCCGAAGTCGGCATCGACGAGGCGGCGGTGGGCCGGGTCAACATGGACCCGCCTTTGCGCGAGGCGATGCTGATCCGCGGCGACGTCGACGTCATTTCCGGCCACTACTTCTCCTCGATGCTCGACCTGCAGTCGCGCGGCGTGGCCGAGGAGGACATCCACTACATGCTCTACGCCGATCACGGCATGGACTTCTACGGCAACGCGGTGATCGCGTCGGGCGCCTTCATCGAGAACAACCCCGACGCCATTGCCGGCTTCAACCGGGCGGTCGCCCGGGCGATGCAGTTCATCATCGAGAACCGCGAGGAAGCGGTGGCGATGGTCGCCGAGTACGATCCCCTGATCGACCAGGAGCTCGAGGTTCGCCGGCTGACTCTCGCGATCGACACCAACATCGTGACCGACTACACCCGCGAGCACGGCTACGGTGGGGTCGACCACGAGCGGCTGGCGAGCTCGATCGACCAGCTGGCGACAGCGCTCGGGATGGATGATCCGCCCTCGGTCGACGACATCTGGACGGACGCCTTCTTGCCGGATGCCGAGCTGCGGCAGCTGCCCTGAGGTGCCGCAGGTGCTGGTGGCAGGCCGTTGAGCTTCATCGGGATCGACGACGTCTCGCTGCGCTACGGCGGGGACGAGGGCACGCTCGCGGTCGAGGACTGCTCGCTCTCGATCGAGCGGGGTGAGTTCGCAGCCCTGGTCGGCCCCTCGGGCTGCGGCAAGTCCACGCTCTTGAAGATGGTCTCCGGGCTCGAACTGCCGTCGGGCGGGCGCATCCGGCTCGACGGCAACGAGGTCCGGGGCCCGCAGCACGGCATCGGCATCGCCTTTCAGAATGCCACGCTGCTGCCCTGGCGGTCGACCCTCGACAACGTGCTCCTGCCGCTCGAGGTCAGCCGCGAGCATCGCTCGACCTTTCGCCGCAAGAAGAAGCTGCACATCGAGCGGGCGATGCAGCTGCTCGGCACCGTCGGGCTCGACGAGTTCGCCAGCCATGCTCCCTACCAGCTCTCGGGCGGCATGCAGCAGCGCGCCAATCTCTGCCGCGCCCTGATCCACGAGCCGGAACTGCTGCTGCTCGACGAGCCCTTCGCGGCCTTGGACGCGTTCACCCGCGAGGAGCTCTGGGGGGTGCTGCAGAAGCTCTTCATGGACAGGAAGTTCACCGTCATCCTGGTCACCCACGACCTGCGCGAATCGGTCTATCTGGCCGACACCGTGCACGTGGTGAGCAAGCGGCCGGGGCGGATCGTGTTGACCAAGCGGATCGAGCTCGAGCGCCCGCGGACGCTCGATCAGACGTTCGATCCCGGCTTCGTCGCCATCGTCCACGAGCTCCGCGACGCGATCAGCGAGGTCAGGGCCAGTTGAGCGAGAGCACCAAGCTGCAGCTGGCCCCCTGGATCGCGACCATTGCCCTCTTCGCCATCTGGGAGATCGGCTGCCGGCTCTTTCAGATCCCGGAATTCATCCTTCCGACGCCGTCGGCGAGCATTTACGCGATCTACCAGTATTTCTACGCCATCATGTTCAATGCCTGGTTCACGCTCTGGGTGACCATGGTGGGCTTCGCCATCGCCGTCGTCTTCGGCCTGTTCCTGGGTGTCTTGACCGGCGCTTCGGCCCTCTCGTATGCCGCCCTCTACCCGATCCTGGTCGGCTTCAACGCGATCCCCAAGGTGGCGATCGTGCCGGTCCTGGTGATCTGGTTCGGCATCGGTGCGGTGCCCGCGGTGCTCACCGCCTTCCTGATCAGCTTCTTTCCGATCGTGGTCAATGTCGCGACCGGCATCGCCACGCTCGAGCCCGAGCTCAAGGACGTGCTGCGCTCC
>SLRI01000611.1 GCA_007131045.1 Rhodospirillales bacterium | reverse complement strand
CGCGCTCGATGCACATCGGCTCGCCGTCGGCGAAGCGCAGCCGGACGAAGCGGCAGACGTCGTCGGCCGGCCCGAGGTTGAGCGCCATGGTCTCCTCCGGGCTCGCCCGGCCGCGGCCGCGATCGAGCCACTTGAAGCTCGAGCTTCGTCCGCGCGCCGCCATGTCGTCGGTGAAGCCCGAGAGCCGGGCCAGAGGCTGCTCGAAGCGGCTTGCGATGAAGTTGCCCGAGCCGTGCCGGGAGACCACCCGGCCGCGCTGGATCAGCTCGTCCAGGGCCTTTCGGACCGTGGTCCGCGAGACGTCGAGGTTCTCGGCCAGCACGCGTTCCGGCGGCAGGCTGTCGCCGTCCTTGTAGAGGCCGCTGGCGATCGCGGCTTCCAGCCGTTCGACCAGCTGGAGATAGAGCGGACCGGACCCCGCCGGCTCGGGCTGAAGCGCGCGAAGCCGACGGTCGTCGAGTCCGCTCTGCTGCAGGTCGATAGCCATCGGCCCGCTCAGGCCGCGAGCCGCTGCTCGGTCGAGGCATCGAACAGGTGGGCGGCCTTGGGCTTCAGGTCCAGCCCGACCACCTCGTCGAGCCGGACAACGGTTTCCGCCGGCACCTCGACGACGATCCGGCTGCCCTCCTCGAGCTCCAGGTGGAGATAGGACTCGCGCCCCAGATACTCGTTGAGGACGACCTTGCCGCGGACCGGCGCCGTCTCGTTCGAGCCCACGGCGAAACCGTCGGGCCGAACCCCGATCACCACGTCGCCCGCCGGCCGATCGAGCTCGGCCACGGGCAAGGCGCCGCCCCGGGCGAGATCGATCCGGCCGGCCTCGGCCGCCCGGCCCTGGAGGAAGTTCATCTTGGGCGAGCCGATGAAGCCGGCGACGAAGAGATTGGCCGGCCGCTGGTAGAGGTCCGCGGGCGAGCCCACCTGCTGCACGACACCCTGGTGCATGACGACGATCCGATCGGCCAGGGTCATCGCCTCGACCTGGTCGTGCGTGACGTAGACCATGGTCGCGCCCAGGTCCTTGTGCAGCCGGCCGATCTCGAAGCGGACCTGAGCGCGCAAGGCGGCATCGAGGTTGGAGAGCGGCTCGTCGAAGAGAAAGACGCCGGGATGCCGGACGATCGCCCGGCCGATCGCGACCCGCTGCCGCTGCCCGCCCGACAGCTCCGAAGGACGGCGCTCGAGCAGCGCGCCGAGCTCCAGAATGCGCGCCGCCTCCTTGATCCGCTGGTCGATCACCTCCTTGGCCGTGCCGGCCTGCTTGAGGCCGAGGGCCCAGTTGCCGCGGACGTCCAGATGCGGGTAGAGCGCATAGCTCTGAAAGACCATGGCGATGCCGCGCTTGGCCGGCGGCAGGTGGTCGATCACCTCGCCGCCGATGCTGATCCGCCCAGAGCTCTGGTCCTCGAGCCCGGCGATGATCCGGAGCAGCGTGGACTTGCCGCAGCCCGAGGGGCCGAGCAGCACCACGAACTCGCCATCGGCGATGGCCAGGTCGACGCCCTTGAGCACCTCGGTCTTGCCGAAGGACTTCACGACGTTGTCGATCTTCAGTTGTGCCATGGATCTGTTCCTTCTGACCGTCGGCCGGTTATTTCACCGCACCCGACGTGATGCCGCGGATGAGCTGCTTGGAGAAGACGAGGTAGAGGACGAGCACCGGCAGGATCGCGAGCGAGAGGCCGGCGAGGACCGCGTTCCAGTTGGTCACGAACTGGCCGATGAAGACTTGAGTGCCCAGCGTGATGGTCTTGACCGCCTCGCCGGGGGCCAGGATCAACGGGAACCAGAGGTCGTTCCAGATCGGGATCATGGTGAAGACGGCGACCGTCGCCATCGCCGGGCGGACCAGCGGCAGAACGATGCGAAAGAAGATCGTGTACTCGTTGAGCCCGTCGATCCTGGCCGCGTCCTTCAAGTCCTTCGAGACGTTGCGCATGAACTCGGTCAGGATGAACACACAAAGCGGCAGGCCGTTGGCGGTATAGACCAGGACCAATGCGGTTCGGGTGTTCACCAGGTTGGTCGCCACCATCATTTCGAGGATGCCGACCGTGCCCAGCCGGATCGGGATCATGATGCCGATTGCGAGATAGAGGCCGAGAAGCGGGTTGAAGGGGAAGCGGTACTCGGCCAAGGCGAAGGCCGCCATCGCCCCCAAAATGAGCACCAATGCCAGGGCCACGACCGTGACGACGAAGCTGTTGAAGAAGTAGAGGGTGAAGTTGCCCTGCTCGAGCACGGTGGCATAGCCGATCAGCGAGAAGCTCTCGAGGCTCGGCAATGCCAGCGGTGCCTGGAAGATGCTCCGCCGGTCCTTGAACGAGTTGATCAGGATCAGGAGCACCGGGAAGAGGGCGATGACGGTGTAGGCGATCAGAATGCCGTGCGCGGCGAATTCCGACGGCAGCGAGCGACGGGCGCTGTTCATCTGTCTGTCCTCGTATCAGAACTGGTAGCGACGGAGGCGTCTCTGCACGCCCCAGAGATAAGCCATGACGCCGACCAGGATGATCAGGAACATGGCCGTCGCGATGGTCGCCCCCATGTGCGGATCACCGAGCTCGAGCTGGTGGCCGAAGAAGGTGCGGTAGAGGAAGGTGCCCAGAATGTCGGTCGAGTAGTTCGGCCCGGCCAGGGCGCCCTGGACCGCGTAGATCAAATCGAAGGCGTTGAAGTTGCCGATGAAGGTGAGGATCGAAATGATCCCGATCGTCGGCCAGATCAGCGGCAGCTTGATCTTGAAGAAGAGCGACATGCCGGTGACCCCGTCGAGATTGGCGGCCTCCGAGATGTCCTCGGGGATCGAGAGCAATGCCGCATAGATCAGCATCATCGGGATGCCGACATACTGCCAGACCGAGATCAGGGCCAAGGTGGTCAAGGCCGTGCCTTCGCGGCCGAGCCAGGGGGCGAACAGCCATTCGAGCCCGACCAGGCCCAAAAGGGTCTCCGAAACGCCCCAGATCGGGCTCAAGATCAGCTTCCAGGCAAAGCCGATGATGACCACCGAGAGCATTGCCGGAACGAAGATGGCGGTGCGGTAGAAGGCGCGCCCGGGCAGGT